>NZ_CDSBKO010000015.1:0-93949 GCF_977115655.1 Aquimarina sp. | reverse complement strand
GAAGGGCTATGGTTAAAGTGAAAAACAAAGCAAGGCGACAGTGTTTGCAGTAGATCACAGATGAAATAGATTTTCTATTGCATAATCTGGGCAATGTCGTTAAGTTAAGTTGTATCTTTTTGAGGATTAAACATCTGTAAAAGCAAAATACTGCTTTACTTCCATCATGGATTCCAACCTACGTTGGAATGACAAGCAGAAAGCATTGTGTTTTGGTTATTTTGTCATTCCGTTGAAGAACGGAATCCACCATTAACAAATTTTAAATCAATAGTTTAAATTCTTAACTTAACGACATTGATAATCTGGGTTTAATCTATTTCCTTTTGGTAATATGTAGTAGCGTCCTTAATTAGGAGATCCATATAATCGTTTTCAGATTGCAAACGTGTTTTGTCCCAACCCAAATACTCTACAAAATCTTTTTGTACTAATTCTCTGTACTTATATACACTATAGATGTCAAAATACAATCTTCCTGTTCTTCTTACAAAAAAATCTGCAATACCATTTGCCATTTCATAATGTATACAATACCATAGTTCTGCCCTGATTAATCGGTATGCGATTTCTGTATCCAAAAAACTGTTCATTTTATGAATAATAATATCAGCTTGTTTGCCATAGGTTGATGTTAAATACCAACCACAATGTGGATCTTTTATCCCTAGTTCATTAAGTTTTTTGGTTATTTGATTCAAATATGATTTTACAGCTTTAGTATCTGCCAATGGCGAACTGGTTAGAGGTATTTTTTCGGTATAGGGCTTAGAAAACCTATCTTTTCTTTTATCACTCATGGTTTTAATTACCACATCTAATGTTCTTTGTGCCATTTTACGATATCCGGTAAGTTTTCCTCCTGCAATAGAAATGAGTCCTGATTTTGAAACAAAAATTTCATCTTTCCTGGATAGTTCTGATGGGTTTTTACCATCTTCATGAATAAGAGGGCGCAATCCTGCCCAATTAGACTCTATATCTTTTTGTGTAAGATGTAAACCAGTAAACATGTGGTTTACTGCAGTAAGCAAATACTCTGCATCTTTTTGCAAAGCTACCACCCTGTTCAAATTAGCATTATAGTTTGTATCTGTAGTACCTACATACGTTGCCCTACCTCTGGGTATAGCAAAAATCATTCTTCCGTCTGGTACATCAAAATAAACAGATTGTGTAAGAGGAAATCGTTCTCTGGAAAAAACAAGGTGTACTCCTTTGGTTAGGCGCAAATGTTTGTTGTTAACAGAATGGTCTTTTTCTCTTAAAAGATCTGCCCATGGCCCTGTTGCCGAAACATAATTTCTGGCTCTAACAGTAAAACTTTTGTTGGTGTTATGATCCAGACATTGTAAGCTTTTGATTTTACCATCCGGATCGTAATTAAAAGAAGTCATTTCGCAATAATTAATACTATTTGCACCAAAAGAAGCTGCTTTTTTTAGTAGTTCGATAGTAAGTCGGGCATCATCTGTTCTGTACTCTGCATAGTAACCACCTCCTGTAAGCCCTTGTTTGTTAAGCAAAGGTTCTTTATCCAGAGTTTCTTGCGCAGAAAGCATTTTTCTTTTATCATCTCCTTCTACATTAGCCAAAAAATCATAGACCTTTAAGCCAATGGATGCCATGATTTTACCATAAGTTCCTCCTTCAATTAATGGTAATAACATTTTTTCGGGTACTACAAGATGTGGCGCTAGTTTATGAACCAAAGCTCTTTCACTTCCGGATTCTTTTACCAGACCAATTTCCATTTGTTTAAGATATCGAAGCCCGCCATGAATAAGCTTTGTGGATTTATTACTGGTTCCCGATGCAAAATCATTTTTTTCTATAAGGCAAACTTTTAACCCTCTTGAGGATGCATCCAAAGCAATTCCTGCACCGGTAACTCCTCCTCCTATAACTATCAGGTCAAATTTGTTGTCAATAGCATTTTGTAGTTGAACATCCCGATCCAAAACAGAAAAACGTATACTATCGCTTTTTTGGGTAGCAAGCACATTTTTATTCATAGAACAGTTATTAGATAGTTGTAACTTTCTCGATATTTTATGCAACATAAACCCTAATTGAAACAGGTATGGTTGTAATTTATTACTTAAAAGTTATATGTTGAATATATAATTTAATTTGGAGCAAAACATGCGTTAATTAGTAGACTCTCTTATAATTAAAGATGTTTTTACAACCTCTGTTTTTGCCTTGTAATTTTCGTCTGGATTATCTAATCGGTCAATTAAAATCTGAACTGTCTTTGCCCCTAAGTCCTCTGCATGTTGGGAGACCGTAGTAAGTTTTGGATAGGTATGTCTGGACAATAACCCATCTGTAAACCCTACTACAGAAATATCTTCAGGAATCTTGCGCCCTAACTTATGAGACATATTTATACTTATAGCTGCAGCGGTTTCGTCTAAACCAAGAACGCCATCTATGTCATTATTTTTGATGAATTTTTCTATTTCTGCCTCAAAGTTATCCGAATCCTTAACCGATAGTTCTATTTTTGAAACCTGATTGTTTTTTGTCGCAGCCTCTCTTGCTCCTTCAAATCGTAATTTTGCTACACTCAAGTTACTAATCGTGGTAATTATTGCTATTTTTTTACATCCTGTTTGCACCAGATACTCAAATGCATTTTTAGAAGCCTCTTTATCATCTACAATAACTTTATCACAATCAATCTCATCACTAACCCTGTCAAACAAAACAACAGGTACATGATCTCTTTTTAAAACTTGAAAATGATCCAGTTTATTAATTATCTGGGTTTCTCTACTTAAAGCTACAATAAAACCGTCTACGCTGCTATAGTTTAGCATTTCTATATATCCCACCTCTTTATCATAAGATTCGTTGGTTATACATGTCACAATTTTATATCCGCTTTTTGAAGCTTCTTTTTCTATCCCAAATAATACTTTTGCAAAAAAGTGATTTAAAATTTCGGGTAGGATAATCCCTATAGTTTTAGTCTTATTATTTTTTAAGCTTACTGCCAGAGCATTTGGTTTATAATTATAAAAAGCTGCTAGTTCGTGTACACGGGTAATTGTTTTTTGACTAATCTCTGAATCGTTTTTTAAAGATTTAGAAACTGTAGAAATAGATAAATTTAATTCTCTTGCAAGCTGTTTAAGTGTGACTTTTTTCCTCATAACCTCAATTTTTTCAAATCCCCGTAGTTTTTTAAGGAATTTGGTCCTAAATTAAGCTTTTTTCTTAATGTAATATTACTTGTATTATTAGTTTATAATGTCGCCCCTGTATTTTTAGTAAAAAAATAATTCGTTTATTAATACGGGTTTTTTATCTTACCTATCTTTATTTTTTTAGCCCTTTTATTAAGGAATAAATAATTTGTAATGTAAGTATTTGTATAATATTCACGACATATATAAAATATGTCAGTAACTCAAAAAAAAAATATGTCAAAAACATACTATGACCCTGCCGACTTAAGAAAATTTGGAAAAATAACAGAATGGAGCGAAGAATTAGGTGCTAAATTCTTTGACTATTATGGTAAAGTTTTTGAAGAAGGTGCTTTAAGTGCCAGAGAAAAATCATTAATCGCCTTAGCCGTTTCGCATGTAGTAAAATGCCCTTACTGTATTGATGCTTATACCAAAGACGGGCTGCAAAAAGGAATCACAAAAGAAGAAATGATGGAAGCTGTGCATGTTGGTGCTGCTATAGAAAGTGGTGCTACGTTAGTACATGGTGTACAAATGATGAATAAATACGAAAAACTTTCGATGTAATCGTACAACGTAGTTTTTTGTACATAAAGTCGCTCACATTTCTCGTCCTAAAATAAACTGAAATGTATCGAAAAGAAAGAGTTTTATTTCTTTTCAAATTAATTAGATAACCCAAGAAAAGAAGATGCCAGAAACAAAACAATCTTTACATAAACGAAACGACCAATTAGCAAATGTAAACAGGCAGTTAGAGATTTTAAATAATGGAATCTTTGCTAATGGTGAACTCCCTAAATTTGCAGATAAAATTGCAGAAATAGGACACTCTCCTTTACGTCCTAACACATTAGAAATCCTTCAAATAAATGTTGGATATATGTGCAATCAGGTTTGCGAACATTGCCATGTAGATGCTGGTCCCGATCGTAAAGAGATTATGACAAAAGAGACTATGCTACAATGTCTGGAGGTTATTAAAAAAACAGGAGCACATACTCTGGATTTAACAGGTGGAGCGCCAGAAATGAACCCCAATTTTAGATGGTTTGTAGAAGAAGCTAGTAAAGCCGGAATCAAAGATTTTATCGTTCGTAGTAATCTAACTATAATAAGAGCGAACAAAAAGTATTACGATCTTCCTGATTTCTTTAAAAAACATAATGTACATGTGGTTTCTTCTATGCCACATTGGACCAGAGGAAAAACAGATAAACAAAGGGGTGATGGTGTTTTTGATGCATCTATAAAAGCACTACAAGAGCTTAATGATAGAGGGTACGGTATGCCTGATAGTGATTTAAGACTCGATTTAGTATATAACCCTTCCGGAGCATTTTTACCAGGAGATCAGGTGGCTATGGAAAAAGATTTTAAAAAAGCACTACTCGAAGATTTTAATATTCAATTTCATAATCTTTTTGCTATTACCAACTTGCCTATTAGTCGGTTTTTAGATTACTTAATTGCTTCCGAAAATTATGAAGATTATATGTATGCCCTTGTAGAGGCATACAATCCATCGGCAGTAGCAAATGTAATGTGTACCAATACCATATCTGTAAGCTGGGATGGTTGGCTGTATGATTGTGATTTTAACCAAATGCTAGATCTTAAAGTAGCCAGTAAAGTAAAGCACATAAGCGAGTATAACGAAGAGTTGCTTCAAAACCGAAACATTATTATCTCACAACATTGCTATGGCTGTACTGCAGGTGCAGGAAGTAGCTGCCAGGGAACCGTTGCTTAACTAATTATAAGAATCCGGATGAAAATTTTTACCCTTCTGATTACATTACTTTATATTACTACTGCAAGTGGTCAAAATTCATTAGATGATCTTTTAAAAAAGTATAATACCCATAGTATACCATACATTTCTGTTTCAGAACTGCAAAAAATTAAGGATACGGTATTTGTTTTGGATGCCAGAGAAAAAAAAGAATATCAAATAAGCCATCTACAAGATGCTATTCATGTTGGGTATACCAATTTTAAGATCGATTCTGTTATAAAACAAAATATTCCCAAAGATTCTCCTATTGTTGTGTATTGTAGCTTAGGGATTCGGTCTGAAGATGTTTCAGAAAAACTTAAAAAAGCTGGATATACCAAGGTTTATAACTTATACGGTGGCATTTTTGAATGGAAAAACCAAAATTATTCTGTAATAAACCCTAAAAACGAAGAAACAGATGAGGTACATACGTACTCAAAAGAATGGGGTATCTGGCTACATAAAGGAATAAAAATATATACGAATTGAAAGAAAAAAATCTACTCTTAATATTTACCCGAAATCCGGAACTTGGTAAATGCAAAACCCGATTAGCAGATACTATTGGGGAAGAAGCTGCATTACATATTTATATATTCTTGTTACAACATACAGTTGCGATAACCAAGGATATAAACGTTAAAAAAGAAGTGCATTATTCTGTACAAATCAGAGATAATGACTTATGGAACCCCAATATTTATTCTAAAAAACAACAATATGGAGATGATTTAGGACAAAGAATGGAATATGCTTTTGCAAAAGGGTTTGAACAAGGATATGAAAATATCATTATTATAGGCAGTGATATGTATGATCTTAGCCAAAAAGATATTGAAAATGCATTTCTTGCTTTAGATACCCATGAGTATGTTATTGGTCCTGCAGAAGACGGAGGATACTATTTGTTTGGAATGAAATCCTTAAATTCACAAGTATTTAAAAATAAAGCCTGGGGAACAGAAACTGTTCTTAAAGACACCTTAAAAGATATTAAAGAAAAAAACCTAAAAGTATTAGAAGAGCGCAATGATATTGATTATTATGAGGACATTAAAGACATTGCCGTTTTTCAGAAATTTATAGACCAATACCATAAATCATGACCAAATTTATCGAAGAAACCACAGAATTCCTTCAAAAAAGAGGATTCGAAAACCCGGAAGTAGGAATCATACTAGGAACAGGATTAGGACAATTGATCGATGAAATCGAAATTATTAACGAAGTAAGCTATAATCACATTCCTAATTTTCCGACCGCAACAGTAGAGTTTCATAAGGGGAAATTAATATACGGAAAACTAGAAGGTAAAAACGTTATTATCATGCAAGGGCGTTTTCATTTATATGAAGGATATACCCTGCAAGATGTAACCTATCCTGTTAGAATCATGGAAAAACTGGGCATTAAAACATTACTGGTTTCTAATGCATCCGGGGCGATTAACTTACATTTTAAAAAGGGAGAGTTAATGCTTATCGACGACCATATTAATTTACAAGGAGGTTCTCCTTTGGCTTTTAAAGGCGTAGAAAAACTGGGTAGCCGTTTTACAGACATGAGCGCACCTTATCATCGGGATATTAACTCTAAAATCGAATCTATTGCCAAAAATAATAATATTACCCTTCATAAAGGAGTATATGCCTCTGTAGTAGGGCCACAATTAGAAACCCGTGCAGAATATCGATATCTTAAAACCATAGGAGCCGATGCTGTAGGAATGAGCACAGTACCAGAGGTAATCGTAGCTAACCATTTAGAGTTACCTGTTGCTGCTGTATCTGTACTAACCGATGAGTGTGATCCCGATAACCTAAAACCGGTTAATATTAATGAGATCATAGCAATGGCAGAAAAAGCAGAACCAAACATGATTTTATTATTTAAAGAACTAATAAAATCTTTATAATAATACCCATAAACATTATATGGTTTTTTACCATAAAAACATACTAAATTTATATTTATGAGTTATTTAGATACCACTCACGATGTGTATAAAGAAGCAGCATTAACCCCGGATGTCGGCTTGTGCTGTACTACAAATCCTATTTGGGAACTACCCGGTCTTAAAATACCTAAAATCATGCAAGAAATGAATTATGGGTGCGGCAGTACGGTTAATGCCAGAGATTTAACCAATACCCCTAAAATTTTATATGTAGGTGTTGGTGGTGGAATGGAATTGCTGCAATTTGCCTACTTTTCTCGTCAAAAAAGTGGTGTTATTGGGGTAGATGTCGTTAAGGAAATGCTAGAAGCCTCTCGTAAAAATTTTAAAGAAGCCGAAGAACAAAATGACTGGTTTAAAAGTGAATTTGTGGATCTAAGACATGGAGACGCACTACATCTGCCTGTAGACGATAACAGTATAGACGTGGCAGCACAAAACTGCCTGTTCAATATCTTTAAAGCAGAAGACCTGCGAAAAGCAATCGAAGAAATGTATCGGGTATTAAAACCACATGGCAGATTAGTAATGAGCGATCCTACCTGTGAGCAACCAATGAACGATAATTTACGTAATGACGAACGTTTAAGAGCTCTTTGCCTAAGTGGTAGTTTGCCAATCGCCGAATATGTAAAAGCATTAACCGATGTTGGTTTTGGAACTATAGAAATAAGAGCCCGAAAACCATACAGAATTCTGGATCCCAACCATTATGATACCAACGAACTTATTTATATAGAATCTATAGAAGTTGCCGCAATTAAAGATCCTATGCCCGCAGATGGTCCTTGTGTATTTACCGGTAAAGCAGCTATATACTATGGCGATCAGGATTATTTTGATGATAAAAAAGGACACGTTCTACTCAAAAACCAACCTATCGCAATATGTGATAAAACTGCTGGTGCATTGACAAGTTTGGGCAGAAATGATATATTTATTAGCGAATCTACCTACCATTATGATGGAGGCGGATGCTGTTAAAAAAAGGATGACTAACTATTTGTAAACCCAGGAAGTCAAAAACTCATTTTTGTTTTTGGCTTCTTTTTTGCTTTTATTTATAAAAGTATAATACCGTTTAACCCGGGTTTAATTAATCTGAAATACGTCTAATGGTAATGAAACTCTGCTAAGAATTTTGTATCAAAAACCAGCATTTCAAATTAATCTAACTCAGATATTTATATTCTGTACCGTATGGCACTATTTGCAAATCTAAAAAAAGTAGTTTTCGTCTTGTCTTTAGCATTATTTCTCGCCTGTGGCGGAATTAAAAAAATAGTTCAGAAAACAAATAGTACCGCAGATACGACGACAGAAAAAGACACCCTCAAAATAACCAAACCTATAGAAGAAAAAGCCACAGATTTGCTAGTTGAAAAAACAGGATCCCCTGAAGAAAAATCTGCTACACCAAAAACTCAACCTGTTATCCCTCCTGAAGCTTTTGATCATGAAATATGGAATACATTACTACAAAAACATGTTTCCCAAAATGGAGCAGTAAACTATAAAGGCTTTAAAAAAGACGGATCCAAATTAAAAATATACTTAAATACCTTAGCAAAACATATCCCTACAGAACAATGGAGCAGATATGATACATTAGCATATTGGATAAATGTATATAATGCCTTTACTGTTGCATTAATACTAGACAATTATCCTGTAAACAGCATAAAAGATATCAAAAACCCCTGGGATTTACGTTTTTTTAAACTTGGCACAAAATGGTACTCCCTTAATGATATAGAACATAATATCTTAAGAAAAATAGAAGACCCCAGAATCCATTTTGGAATCAACTGCGCTTCTGTATCTTGTCCTAAGTTACTAAACAAAGCTTTTACTGCCCAAAATGTAGATAAGGAACTAGAGAATCTAACCATTGATTTTATTAATAATCCCGAAAAAAATACCATCTCTGCAAATAAGGTTGAAATTTCTAAAATATTTACATGGTTTGCCAAAGATTTTAAAACCAAAGGGACTTTAATCGATTTTCTAAACACATATTCAAAAATCAGTATCCATAATAATGCTCAAAAAAGCTTTAAAAAATATAATTGGAAGCTTAATGAATAACTTTTGGTATCTATAGCAACACCTCTAAACCTTCAAGGTTTTTTGGAAACCTTGAAGGTTTAATATCCTTTTTAGAACTTAACCAAAAACAAGTATCCTAATTACACTTCAAAAAGGTTAAAGTTACCTTAAAAAACTATCTGCTCTCTTTAGATTTTGATTCATGCTTAAGTATTTTAAAAATCATTTAAAATACTTATAATCAATTTATTATTTGCAAAAATATTTGTGTCACAATACAAATGCAGTATGTGTTGTTTTAATATACAATATTCTTTTTACTCATAAAAAATATGCCTTTACTGTAAGTTTTTGGTTCAATCTACTACTAAAAATGATACTAAAAACAATCACTTTTGGTAAGAAAAAACACACCAAAACGGTTTATAAACAATTATAAAAATGAAAGCTCCAAAATTTATAGCACTAGCAATACTTACATTGTTTTTTAACATTATTACAGGACAAAACAATTTTGACCATAATGTATGGGATCAAGCCCTTTTATTAAATGTATCTGAAGATGGAAAAGTAGATTACAATGGTTTTATGAGGGATAGCTCACAATTATATGCCTATTTTGCCCGACTTTCTGAAAACACCCCAAAAGAAAACTGGACCAGAGAAGAAAAACTGGCCTACTGGATCAATGCATATAATGCATATACTATTAAGCTTGTGATTGATAGTTACCCAATTAAAAGTATTAAAGATCTGGAGGATCCCTGGGATAAAAAATTCTTTAAAATAGATGGAGAATGGTATAGTCTGGGGGAGTTAGAACACAAAATCCTTAGAAAATTTGGAGATCCAAGGATTCATTTTGCCATTAATTGTGCTTCTTTTTCCTGTCCTGTAGTTTGGAACAGAGCCTATACAGCAGATAATCTTAATAATGCACTAGATGTACAAACCAAAAAATTTATAAATGATCCTGCCAGAAATATAATTACCCAAGAGGAAGTTAATGTTTCTAAAATTTTCACATGGTACAAAAAAGATTTTAAGGTAAATGGGGGTGATGTTACAGATTTTATAAACCGATATGCCAACGTAAAAATAGCAAACCAACCAAAAAAAGGATATAAAGAATATGATTGGAGCTTAAATGAGTAAATTTATAGCTGTTTAATAGAATTTTATATAAAATTGAAAATATCTATCGTTATCCCAATTTTAAATGAAGCAGAAACTATTAATAATCTGATTTCTCATTTAATTAATTCCTTTAATTCTACAAAAAATATAGAAGAAATTATTGTTGTAGACGGGGGTAGTACAGATGGTTCTGTAGATATAGTTACCGCTTTTTCAAAGGATAAAAAAATTCCGATTCGTATTATTTCTTCTAATAAAGGTCGTGCCAGGCAATTAAATGCTGGCGCGGCTATTGCTATAGGAGATATCTTATATTTTTTGCATGCAGATTCTTTTCCGCCGCAAAGTTTTGATAAGTTTATTATTGAAGAAGTACAAAAGGGCAATGAGGCCGGTTGTTTTAGAATGAAATTTGATTCTAATCACTGGTGGTTACGTTTTCTTGGTTGGTTAACCCAATTTAAAAGTAAGCGATGCCGGGGAGGAGATCAAAGCCAGTTTATTACTACCTCTCTTTTTAAAAAAATCGACGGGTACGACGAGTCGTATATTGTTTATGAAGATAATGATCTGGTAGATCGCCTTTTTGCAATAAATACATTTGTTATCATCCCAAAAAATGTGATTACCTCTGCACGGCGTTATAACGAGGTTGGTGTGTGGCGTTTACAATATCACTTTTTAAATATTCATTTGCGCAGATGGATGGGGGCCTCTTCGCAAGAGTTATATCAATATTATAAAGATAAAGTTGCCTCTTGATTTTTATCAAAAAAAGCTTTTGGCTGTTTTATACTATTATTAACGACATGGAGCTTCGAGTAGCCTCAGCCCACTATGTAAGCATTACGAATCCTGAGGTTCTCGAAGGGTGGACTTCGAGAACCTCAGCTCTCTATAACCTTAAGTCCTGAAAGGTCGTTGCTTCTTTTTTTTTTAGAAAATAACCCCTCGATACGGATGTCTGTAATCCCATTTCTGAAAAGTAACTTACTTTAGGGTTTTAAAAATATAGAGGTAACTATATTTTTAATAATGAAGAGATATGAGTACCTTGGTAATTATATAACGTTGTTGGCATACATTTGAACAATTCAGTTATAAATCATTTATTTTGAATAAGTTTTAGTGTATTTGCATGCAAGGCTAATTTTAACACGTCATGTAAGGCTAATTTACATTCAGCATGTAAGGCTAATTAAAGCACAACTCACTAGGCTAGATTTAGCACAAAAAATAGAACTGCAATTAAATTTTAAAACAGTATTTATTCATATGGCTACACCAGGAGAAAAACTCGCAGCATCACTTCAGATTCTTCGTGAAATTCAAAAAGAACAAAACATTGTAGCAATAAAAACATCTGAAATAAACAGAACACATCGCGAACGACTTACCAAAAATGGATTTTTAAAAGAAGTCGCCAAAGGTTGGTATATAGCAGCAAATCCAAATGAGAATTTAGGGGATAGTACGTCTTGGTACACATCATACTGGCAATTTTGTTCAAGATATTTAAAAGATAAATATAACAATGCTTATTGTATTTCTGCAGAGCAATCTATTTTAATGCATTCAGGCAATAACACAGTTCCAAGTCAATTAATTATTCGTAGCCCTAAAGCACCAAATAAGAACATCCCCCTTTTACATAATACCTCATTATTTGAAATGAAATCTCCATTACCAAATACAGCGGAAATAATAGAAGTAAACGGAATAAGAATGTTAACTATTACTTCTGCGTTAATTAATTGTTCGCTAACAATGTTCGAAAAAAATCCGACCGACATGAGAACTGTTTTGGCATTAATTCCTGACTCATCTGAATTACTTAAAGAACTATTAGATGGCTCCCATTCAGTAATTGCCGGCAGATTGGCTGGAGCTTTTCGGAATATTGGTCAAATTCGAATAGCTGACGAAATTGTTTCTACAATGAAAATGGCAGATTTCGATGTGAGAGAAATAGACCCTTTTGAAAACAAACTACCTATTCGACTATCCTTTAGAGAAAAGTCTCCATATGCAAATAGATTAAAAATCATGTGGGAAGAATACAGAAAAGTTGTAATTAAATATTTTCCAGAAGGTCCAGGACTTGCCAAAAATCATGAAGAATATTTAAACTCGGTGGACCAAATATATTTGACTGATGCATACCATTCTTTATCTATTGAAAGATACACCGTATCTGTGGACCTAATTGAAAAAGTAAGTGGTAATTGGAATATTGAAGAAAATAATGAAGACAGAAATCAACGAGACACAATGGCTGCCAGAGGTTATTGGCAAGCCACCCAATCAATAAAAAGTAGTATTAAAAAAATTCTAAATGGCACCAATTCAGGGACTGTTACGGATCAGGACCATACCAAATGGTACCAAGAATTATTCGCTCCTAGTGTTACAGTTGGAATTTTAAAGACCTCAGATTTGGCTGGATATAGAACAAATCAAGTATATATTTCACAATCACAACATGTTCCCTTGAATAAAGAAGCTGTAAGAGATGCAATGCCAATCCTTTTCGAATTGTTGGAAAACGAAAGTAATGCAGGAGTCCGGGCTGTACTTTGCCATTTTATCTTTGTATACATTCATCCATATATGGATGGCAATGGAAGAATGGCTAGATTTTTAATGAATTTAATGCTCGCATCAGGCGGATATCCCTAGACAGTGATTCCAGTAGAAGAACGAAAAGCATATATGAATTCATTAGAAAAAGCAAGTGTTGAAGGTGATATTGAGTCATTTACTATTTTTATTTCCAATTTAGTAATAGAGAGTCTTAAAGGAACTCCTATTGCGAAATTAAAAACATAGCAATAAAAAAACGTATGCCAATCGTGTAGGAAAAGGGGAATTTCACCCCTAAACCTCTCTCAGAACCGCATCCTTCGTCAAGCTCAGGACAGGCTACACCAGTATCTTATACGGCTTTTATTATGTAACCAATCGTTACGTTAATTGATAACCTAACTCCCAGTGATAAAACATATTTGGATAAGGTCTCGTAATACGTCTTAGCCATTTTACGGCTAAAACCCGACTTCTTTTGAAGCGTTTATACTTGTTCAAAATCCATTTAAAAATTCGATGATGGAGGTAATAAAAGACAGGTTTTAGGGAGTTACGCTTTATTTTACCATAGTAATGTATCCAACCCCTAATTTTAGGGTTTAGCAAAAATGCCAAGTTTTGTAGATTACATTGGGTTTTAGTATGAAGTTTCATATCTCTCAAATCTTCTAGAATACGCTTCTTAGATTTTCGACTCATTTTACAATCATACTGTAAAAAACATCCTCCTTTCTTTAATCTAATCCTCATAGGACGGAAACTAAATCCTAAGAAATCGAATTGCACAGGAATCCCTTGTGATTTCTCCCCTCCTTCTTGCAATACACAATTTTTGTCTTTTGTGGATGCAATTCTAATCCACATTGTAAGAATCGATCCCTTACCTTTGCCAGCAAGTGATCTGCCTCCAATTGGGTACGGCAATGAATAATCATATCATCTGTATAACGAACCATCTTAATCTCCGAATACTGTTTTGCAAACCACTTATCTATTGCTTTTCTCTTAAGTCTGGATATGGTAACAGTAGTGCCTGGTATAGGACTTTGAGCTACTGCCCAACCACCTTACCACTTACTTTGCTTACGGACACGACTCCGTGCATACGGGACTTTAACCCTTTGGGACGTTCATCTAAGTGAACTATATTTACCATTCAAGGCACACACACTATATATGAAATAAGAGTAAAGTTTGGTGCTAGATCGAAAGGTATTTTCCTTTTTGCAATGGCGCTAAATTTTTATAAATTGAATAAGAAATAAAAATGCGCAGATAGATCGATTGGTTCTGGCTTGCTCCGTTTCATATATTTGGCGTTACCTGCAAGCATAAAAAAAACAAAAGATGAATAACTAAAATTTAAAATTCAAAAAAAAACAATTATGAAAAACACAATCTTCGCAATTATGATTTTAACAACAATCATATCTTGTAAAAATGAAACAAAAAAAATAGAGACAAAAAATACTGAAATAACTCAAGTGGAAAAAAATGGTTCAGAAAAAATTATTTCCTTACCTGGAAAAACACTTGAATATAATTATGGCGATTATGTTTATGAATTAAATTTCAAATCAGAAAATAAACTACATTGGAAATGTGTAAAAGGAGATGAAAAAGGAAAAGAAGCAGACGAAACCTATTTTACACAACGACTGAACAACTATACTCTCTTTGTTTCTTGGATTGAACAAGACGGATTAGGTGTTAGCCAAGTAATTAATTTGAAAGACAATACTATAAATTGCTTTTTAAAAATCGACAAAGAAATAATTCCTCTGAATGGAACAATACGTGAACTATAGTAATTAGGTTATATAGTAAACTGTTCTTGGAGAAAAGCATATTTAAAAAATATTACCGAACAAAATGACATATTACTTATTGAATTAGATAAACCACAATTAATAGATAGAGAATATCCTATAACGAGTTGTGATTGTTATTTTTATTTCAATTTTGTTTTAAAAGATTATACTAATATTCCAAAGACAATTCGCGTACTTGAATTATTCGAAAATAATAAATATTGGGACGAAATAGATTTTGATCGATACGAGGTTGAAGAAGTTGAAAAAATTATTATTGATGAAAAATAGAACTACACACAATCGAGTAGTCCAACACGGTAAATTAATTTACCGTGTTGAGGCTCACACAGCTCTACTGAGTTTATCGAAATACCACCTGCCATACGAATCTCGTAAAAGATGGTTCATCAAATCGAAGTTTGCTTTTTATTTAAGTAGTCTATCAGGAAACTATTAGCTATGTTGTCGAGTCGTGAGCTTCGAGAGCCTCTGCTCTCTAGTATATCAAATCCCGAATCCTGGGCATTCGAGTAACCTCAGCCCACTGTAACTCGAAGAGTGAGATCAAAAATACTGCCCTATACCAAATACAAACCCATTGGTAGCATTTTCTGTAACTCCATACCCGTAATCGATTCTAAAAATAGCATTAAAAATACGTTTATGCATAAATCGTAAACCTGCTCCCGGATATATTCTAAAGTTTTGAGAGTCGCCAAAATCGCCAAAATCGCCACCAGGATTACGCCAACTACCACTATCTATAAATACATTGGTTTGTAATACAAACCAATCTTTTTCATACAAAGTATGCCTGTATTCTGTATTCAAAACAACAACCCCGGTACCTCTGTCAATAGTATTACCAACTCCTCTAATATTAAGATTGTTATCTACTGCAAAAGGAGCAAAAGGAGTGTCATCATTGGTGGCAAGCCCCAATCGCAATCTGGATGCCCAGTTTCCTTTTTGACCGATTCTTTTATAGTACAAAAAATCGTTCCACCCTATAGTAAAATCCGGCAAAATATCCTCGGTACTAATCACATATTGTATATTAAATACACTTTTAAACCCAGATACATATTGGTAATCGTAATCCAAATTATCGTATTCGTATATTAGTTTATACAGTAGCTTATTTACATCAAAATCTAAAGGAACCCCATCTGCTGTAGCTCCTTGCTTATAGGTGTATTCTTCATTAAAATAGTTAACCCCCAGCTCTATCCTGTTTTGGAAATTAAACTGGTATAGTCCTAAAATCTCGTACGATGTGTTGTTGTATTTATAATCTGCTGTTCCGTTCTTTAAAAAAACGGGTTCCTGAGTAGTAAGGTTACTATAGTTGAGCGCTACTCCAAGATTTTTACCAAACAAAAACGGGGCTCTAAGATTGGCTCCATAAGAGCTGTAAATATCATTTTGATATATCGCTCCCAGAGTAATATTACGCCCTAGTAAATTAAACTCATAAAGACCCAGCTTAAAAGCAAATTCGTTATTATTGGTAGTATAAACATTAACCGAAGGGATTATAGTAAAATTTTCTTCAACCCCGTAAACCACCTCGTATCCTTCTTCTTTTTCGATTATCTGGTAATATGCATGTGCTATAGATGGCAGCCTCTTTAATCTTGTAATATCTTTTTGTATCTGTACGGAGTCCAGAACATTTCCTTGCTTGATTGTGGTAAGTTTTTGTATAGAGGATGTTTTGGTTTTATTATTTCCTTGAATACGTATTTCAGAAATTACTTTATCCTGCCCAAAACTTATGCATGTAATAAAAAAAACGATATAAATTATACGATATAAATTCATTTGCTATCGGAATAAAATTTTTGAATTAATTTTTCTGATGGTTTATTTTGCACAGTAAACCTGTTATTTTTTTCTCCCCCTTCTTCGTTATGATTATGGTACCATTTCCAAAGAAACCCTCCTGCAAACCAGGGCTCGTTCCAAAATTCTTGATATAGCGCTGTCAAAGCATTACTCTGAGCTTCCATGTTAATGTTTCCATCTATATGAGCAGAATCCCAGGGTTCTTTGCCTGTATAGTTTACGCTTCGGTATCCATATTCTGTAAACAAAACAGGGATTTCGATTTTTGATTGTAATGCTATAATATCTTTTTTGTGATTTTGCCAGCCTTTTTTAAATTCTTCTATTGTTGGGGTACGCTTTTCAGAAACCGGAAAATAAGCGTCTATACCTATATAATCCAATTGTTTCCAAAATGGCACTTTATAGTATTGGTCCCAGTTTTCGGCATAGGTAAGTTTGCCTTTGTATACCGATTTTACTTTTGCGATTAGTTGTACCCAAAACTCAGGTCTTTTTTGCACAAATGTGTGCAACTCTGTGCCTATACATAATACAGGGACTTTCATTTCTTCTCCTAATTTTGCATACAACAGGATAAAACCCTCATAGGATGCCTCTAATGCTTGCCAGTCTTTTTCGGATTTCATTTCTATATTACCAGTAAACTCTCCTTTCCAAACCCAAATTTGAGGCTTTAACATTACTTTTATTTTCTTATCATTTAGCAGTTCTATCGTTCTTTTGGCACCATCTCTTCGCTCTCCCCACCATTGTCTTTCTGTATTAAAAACTACCGTTGGTGTTTCTAAGTTTTTTATAAACCCAAAAGGCATTACCGCAGCCCAATTTGCATTAACGTTTGTTACCGGATCAATTTCTGCCGAAGTAATTTGTTGTGGAGAAGCCACAAAGCTAACTCCGTTTATTTTTGGGCGTTGCCCTGTGCAATTAGCAAAAACAGTACTTAACAGTAGTATCAAAAACTTTTTCATAGCAATTTTTCAGTTCATTTTACTACTGAAAAGTACAATTTTATATTTATTTAAAATATAGCCCTAATCCCCAGGCTAAATGTTTGTCCTAATCCCTGAAAATTACTTCCCCGCACTATTTTACCAAAAGATGCTTCTATATTAAACACTTTTGTGAGTTGGTATTTTCCTCCCAAACCTACTTGGGTATAATTTTGAGAAAAATCATTTCCCAAATCTATCAAAAAAGCTTGTTGTGTGTTTACAAAAATGGTAGATTTTGAAGATGGAAAATAGCTTAAAAAGGCACTTAGTGGCAAAAACATACTGTTATTTGCAAAACGCTCCCTTATATTAGAATCTGCTGCATTAGCATCTGTAGATTTTTCCCCGAAATTAAATCCTAAATCTGCTTCGGTAAAAATTTGCCATTTATCTCCTCCAAATGTTTTGTCATAGAAAAATTTAGTTTCCCAAAAAAAACTTCTCTTATCCAGATATGGTGCATTAGGCACATCTTCAAAAACAGGAATATAAAAAGAACTGGTAAAAGAAAAATTACTGATATTTTTAAAAGGTTGCACTCGTATAGACGGAGCAATGGTGGTTATCCCACTTCGCGCATCTGTAGTGTTATCTTTAAAATTTAATACTTCAAAAGCACCTGCTCCACCATACGTATTGGCCCGAACTTGAAAAATCAGCCCTACATTTACTCTTGAGGCATTACTTACTCCCGTATATATCTCTGTGGTATTGGTAAAAAAGGTTTGCCTGTCTATGGTTTGGGATTTTGATTTTGCATCGGTTTGTTCTGTTTGTGTATAAATGCTATTAAAAAACTTAACATCCCATTGCCCTTTTTTTAATAATTTTGAAGGTGTAAATTCTTGAATATTAGATTTTACAGAATTTTCTTCTTGAGAAAAAACAGAGCTAACAGTTGCTATAATTAAAAGTATTGCTCCTATATTTTTGCTGAATTTCATAATTTTTATTGATTATTAGTATTAAAAACAGTTTAGTTTATGATTACCCTATTTTATTTAATTTAATTTGATTTGATTTAAGCTCCAATCATAAGGATAGTAAGAAATCTTAGTGTCTTTCGGGATTTTTTCTTTTCTAAAAGTATTTATGTAATCTATTGCAGAACCATGGTGTGTAAAATCTACCTTATACCATTCAAAAAGCTGTGAAATCTGCACTTTTTTTCCTTTTATCTTTATAAAATCAGGATTGTTAAGAGCTTTTATTGTTTGTTCCTGCAATTGCTTTTCTAAAGTCGAAGGCATATACGCCGAAGCAATGATTGGGGGGCAGCCCAGACCTGCGCATACTAATACAAAATGAAATCTGGCTTCGTTAGGGAAATTTTTACGTAAAAAATTATTTTCCAAATCATTAAGGGTGATATTGTCTCCCGCTATAATATAGGTGTTTTTATCAAAAAAACCTTTTATATCCAAAGGCGATTTTGTAGGATAATTATCTACAACCCCCTTTATTACTGCCAGATTATATGCATTGATATAAAATGCCTGATAGGTCGTAACTTCATTTTTATCCACCTTTATTGTAGAAGCTATGTGCAATAACTCGTCTAATGCCAAAGGATTTTTTTTAATACTTTTATAATTCACCCTGCCATTAACAACATACGCTTTTAAAAAACTATCTGTTTTATTAAAAAAATCTGCTGTGGTTTGCGAAAACCCAAATTGGATAGAGAGAACAAATAATACAATTAGTGTTTTTTTCATCTTTTACCATTTTATTTTAAAAAATCTATCATTGGTATTGTGCATTGAGTCGAATCGTAAATCATGTACTTACAAATGATATATAATTTTATTGCTCAATAAAAAGCAATGTTTAAAAAAACACCTCTTGCTACCCAAAACTTAAAAACCTTACAATTACTTTGATTTTTAGATTGATTCTAAATTAATCCGGTTGCTTAAGTTCTTATATTTATGTTCGACTTACTTTACCGAAGTATTCACTTCTTTCTAAATATGGACAACCTATACTTATCTTTATGGAACACATTGTAATTATCGGAAATGGAATTTCAGGGGTTACCGCTGCCAGACATATCCGTAAAATATCTAACAAAAGAATTACTATCATTTCTGGAGAGACCGATTATTTTTATTCTCGCACTGCACTCATGTACATATATATGGGGCACATGAGGTTTGAGCACACACAACCTTATGAAAATTGGTTTTGGAAAAAGAACAAAATAGATCTTAAAAGTGGATTTGTTTCCAAAATAAATCACCCAACCAATGAACTTGTGTTTGCCAATGGCGAAACTATGAGTTATGACAAACTTATAATTGCAGTGGGTTCTAAACCCAATAAATTTGGTTGGCCAGGCCAGGATTTAGATGGTGTTATGGGGATGTATCATAAACAAGATCTGGAAAAACTAGAAAATCATGCCCCAAATAATAAAGTATGCAAACGGGCTGTAATTGTTGGGGGGGGGTTAATTGGGATAGAATTAGCCGAAATGCTTCGCTCCCGGGATATACCGGTAACATTTTTGGTTAGAGAAGATAGTTTTTGGAATGGTGTACTACCTGCCGGGGAAAGCAAAATGATAAACAGGCATATTCTTAACCACCATATAGACTTAAGACTGGGGACTAATTTAAAAGAAATAATTGCAGACGATCATGGCAAAGTAAAATCTGTTGTCATACAAGAAACCGGAGAAGTCATTGATTGTAATGTAGTAGGTTTAACCGCAGGAGTATCCCCAAATATAGATTTTTTGAAAGATTCTGGTATAGAGCTCGGTCGGGGTATAAAAGTAAATCGATTTCTGGAAACCAATATCCCTAATATTTATGCGATAGGAGATTGTGCAGAGCAACACGAAGCTATAGGTAATCGCCGTACAATAGAAGCGGTTTGGTATACGGGACGTATGATGGGGGAAACTCTGGCACAAACTATTTGCGGAAACAGAACCCAATACAAACCAGGACACTGGTTTAATAGCGCCAAATTTTTGGATATCGAATACCAAACCTACGGTTGGGTGTTTGGAAAACCCAAAGAATATGAACAGCAGTTTCATTGGATACATAAAGATGATACAAAATGCATTACAGTATCGTATCATAAAGAAACCAAAGAATTTTTGGGTATAAATACATTCGGGATCCGGATGCGTCACGAAGTTTTTGACCGATGGCTAACCGAAAAAAGAGAGGTGAATTATGTAATACAACATCTTGCCGAAGCCAATTTTGACCCTGAGTTTTACAAAACACATGAACCTGAAATTCTTGCTGCTTATAATAAAACAACGCTTCAAACTACATAAAAAAATAATATAACACCTCGCAAACTTTGAAAGCCTGCGAAATATAAAAACACGAAACAATGAGTAATAAATTAAATCACAGCATGTCACTTGCCAGTCCTGACCCAAAAGGATTATCTATAAAACAAAAAATAGCATCTGCTACAGGGCTTATAGGGCTGTTTCTTTTAATCCTTACCCTGTTCAATACTAATTTTCCAAACCAAAGTGTATTTTTAACCATGTCGCTTGTTTTAATAACAGTGGGAACCATCCTGTTTGCCAATGATGCATATTTAACCAAATTAGAAGGGATCAAAAATGATGGTGTATGGTTTATGTCCATTTCTTCGAGGGGTATTTTGGGATGGTTAACCGGGGTTGGATTAACATCATTTTATATCGTATTGTACTTTTATGCCGAATTATTGGGACTGGGAACAGACGGAAAAGCCAATACTGGTTTGGTTGCTTTATTTGATCCTTTGAGTAAACTGTTGAGTGGTAATCCTGCTAGCCAATGGTTTGTTTATGGAACTTTGTATACTATCGCCATTATTGCATTTGGCTATAAGTTTATTTTAAAATACAGACATAACCGTTACCAACAAATACGCACCGTTTCTGTAATGTTCTTTCAATTAGGGTTTGCTTTTCTAATACCAGAGTTTATGGCAAGATTAAATTCTGATTCCTTTAAATTACCGTATTATGATTTAAAAAATGTTTGGCCTCTTAATTACTATAATTTTGAACAATACAGGATTGACGAATTTGTTAATGCCGGTAACATAGGGTTGGCATTGTTGATTTTTGGAATAGCTTCTGTTTTTGTTATTACTCCTGTGTTAACTTATAAATTTGGAAAAAGATGGTATTGCTCCTGGGTATGCGGATGTGGCGGATTGGCAGAAACTGCGGGAGATTCCTTCAGGCAATTATCCAGCAAAAAATTGAACGCATGGAAACTGGAGCGATGGTTAATTCATACCATACTGGTATTTGTTGTGGTAATGACCACTGCGGTTGTTTATACCTATTTAGGGTATGATCCCAAAAAATATTGGTTAACCAAAGATGTATTTCTTGCCTGTGTAACCGGATTTTTGACTCTGATATTTGCAGGGGTCATGATTTTTAAAAGAAAAGAACTAGGTAAAGATGCCAGATATGGTGCAATAGGGTACTTTGCTGTAATTGCCTTGCTAATTGGTATTCATGTATTTGGGGATGGTGGTAAAATCTTCTTTATAAAAGCCGAAACTTTAAGATCTTCGTATGGTTTTGCAATTGGCTCTATATTTTCTGGAGTAATTGGTACAGGTTTTTATCCTATTTTAGGTAATAGAGCCTGGTGCAGATTTGGGTGTCCTATGGCAGCTATTCTTGGGTTTCAGCAACGATTATTTTCCAAATTCAGGATAACTACCAATGGGGGGCAATGTATATCATGTGGTAACTGTTCTACCTATTGCGAAATGGGGATCGATGTGCGCGCGTATGCTCAAAAAGGCGAAAACATAGTAAGATCCAGTTGTGTAGGTTGTGGTATATGCTCTGCTGTTTGCCCGCGAGGAGTTCTAAAATTAGAGAACGACAAATTAGATGGTCGTATTAACCCTAATCAAATTTTATTAGGCAATGATGTGGATCTAATGGATTATGTAAATAAAAAATAAAATGTTTTTGGTATCTGGTTTTGAGCAAAATTAGGTGTCTCATTGTAGTTACACTCAAAACCAGATACTAAAAACCTACTTTTTAAAATTTTTAATTTATACCAAAATATATATGTACTGCTGTACCTTGATTAAGATTACTTTCTATCTTTAATTCCCCATTCTGTTTTTCGACTAATCGTTTTACTATGCTTAATCCAAAACCTGTTCCTGCTTCATTATTGGTTCCTGGCATAGAAATATTTTGATCTTCTAAAAAAAGTTTATCTATATATTCTTTTGTCATCCCAATACCATTATCTGTAATTGAAATTTTTACTTTTTTATCTGATTGTTCACAAGATACTTCGATTTTTGATTGCACATTCGAAAACTTAATAGCATTGGATATTAAGTTTCTTAAAATTGTTTCCATCATGGTAGAATTAAGCATAAGCTCAAGGCTTTTTGGCACATTATTTATCATATCAATTTCTTTAGATTTTATTTCCTGTTCTGAAAATTTGAATACACGTTCTACAATTACATACAGGGATAGTTTTTCTAAAAATATTTTGGATTGATCTTCATAAATACTCCAACTTAACAGATCTTCCAACAATTGATATCCTTTTTCTGCCGATTCTTTTATAAGTTCTTCTATTTCTAATCTTTCTTTTTCGTTTTTTACTTCTTTAATCATTTCTGCTAATGATTTAAGTTGATGAAAAGGTGTTCTTAAATCATGCCCTATTATCCTAAAGATATGATCTTTGGATTGATTAATAGTTTTTAACTGTTCGTTTTGAACCAAAAGAAGTTTATTGGTCCTTTTAATTTTTCGTTTTAATTCGATATTTCGTTTTTGAAAGATGTATACAATTAAACCTGCGCCGGATACGAGTAAAGTAAAAAATAAAAGGTTTACTATAGGATAATTTCTTGCTACTGTAAAACAACATATAAGAGCTAAGCCAATATTAACTGCTATCAAAAAAAGAATATGTTTGAAATGGACTAATATGCCAATCGTAAAAATAAGTAGTACAAATATCAATTCTGTTTTGAGAAATAATGGTTCAAAATCAAAATTAGTATCGTAATAACCAAACAGAAAAGAGACCAAAATTGCTGCTACTATAGCATACACAGAAAAGATTAGAACAAAAGATTTACCAACAACAGATGCTTTATACAAGGCAAAACAAATAACAATACTAAAAAAAACGGTTGCATTTCTAAAAAAATACAACCCGTATCCTCCTTTTCCATACTCTATAAGACCATGAATAATAGTTCCTGTAAAAATAAGAAAAACAGGTGTTAGTAATATATCAAACCTGCTATATAAAGACTTGTTTTTTGCTTTTTTACTCATAAATAAACATCTATTCTGTCACAAACAGTTTAGTATTAAAATGAAGATGATTTGAAAATATTTTCTTTACTATGTACGTTCAAGATACCAAAAAAATGTTAAACAAGTAATGAGTTCTATATAAATTAGTCCTCTTGTAATTTCATCTTCAAAGAGTCATGTTGGTTTTACAAATACTTTTCGTCTAAGTATAATAAAGTAATTAATTATGGCATTTAAACTTTTTATATTTATACTTATTTATCCGGTTTTGGTTTCTCAAACGGTTTCTCAAAAAGAATATCATTATGAATATTATGCAAATGGAAAACTTAAAGCTGAAGGATGGAAAACAGGAGAAATTAAAGTAGATTTTTGGCATTTTTACTATCCAAATGGAAAAGTCTCTCATGAAGGGCACTATCAAAATAACAGCAAAAATGGATATTGGTATTTTTATACTGAAGACAATAAGTTATTAAAAGAAGGACATTTTATAAATGATAAAGCCGAAAAATGGTGGATTATTTACGATATTGCAGCCGGAATAACACGAAAGTATCAATACAAAAATAATAAAAAACAAGGATATTGTTTATTATATAAAAACAATAGGCTTTTTAAAGCTGAACGTTTCATCAATGATAAAAAAACTGGTGAATGGACCGATATTATTAGTTTTAAAAGAGATAATCCAAATGCTTCCCTATAAATGTCCCAAATAATAAACGTTATTATACCTGCCTTTAACGAAGAAGATTCTATAGCACATGTAATCCATGAAATTCCGGATATAGTGTCTGAGGTTATCGTTGTTAGCAATAACTCTACAGATAATACCGATTGTGTTGCCCAAAATGCAGGTGCAACGGTATTAAGAGAAGAACGAAAAGGTTATGGTTATGCCTGTTTAAAAGGTATGGAATATATTGCTTCAAAAGATATAAAACCCGATATCGTAGTGTTTTTAGACGGGGATTATAGTGATTATCCATCTGAACTTACTTATATAGTATCCCCTATTATAGATAAAGATATTGACTTTGTTATAGGTTCAAGAGTAAAAAGGCTTCGTGAACCGGGTTCTATGACGTTTCCACAAATTTTTGGAAACTGGCTTGCAACAACATTAATGAAAGTTTTTTTTAGAGCAAATTATACAGATCTAGGACCTTTTAGAGCGATTAAATACAATAAACTACTAGCACTCAAAATGGTAGACAAAACCTACGGTTGGACCGTAGAAATGCAACTAAAAGTGTTAAAAAAACGTTATAGTTATATAGAAGTACCTGTGCAATACAAAAAGAGAATTGGTGTCTCAAAAGTTTCAGGAACCATAAAAGGTGCTATATTTGCAGGCGTTAAGATTTTAAGTTGGATTTTTAAATATAGTTTTAGGTAAATGGATATTGCCATAATAATAATATACACACTAGCATTACTAATAATTTTTTTATATAGTTTGGCACAATTAAATCTGCTTTTTAATTATTTAAAATCCAGAAAGCAGACAGATAGTTCCCCTATGTTTGATTTTTCTATAGAAGAAGAAATCCCATATATCACGGTTCAGTTACCAGTATTTAACGAATTGTATGTTATGGATCGTTTGCTGGATAATATTGCAGAACTGGATTACCCAAAAGACAAGTTGGAAATACAAGTATTAGACGACTCTACCGATGAATCTATAATTTCTACAGCCAAACATATTCAAAAACTACAAAAAACGGGTCTTGACATAAAACATATTTGTCGTAAGGATCGAAGTGGATTTAAAGCAGGAGCTTTAAAAGAAGGTCTTAAAATAGCCAAAGGAGAATTTATTGCTATTTTTGATGCCGACTTTTTACCTGCAAAGAACTGGCTCTTACAAACAATCCCTTATTTTAAAGATACAAATATTGGGGTGGTACAAACCCGGTGGAGCCATATAAACAGAGATTACTCTTTGCTTACCAAAATCCAGGCATTTGCATTAGATTTTCATTTTACAATGGAGCAAGTTGGTCGTAATTACAAAGACCATTTCATTAATTTTAATGGTACCGCAGGTGTATGGAGAAAAACTTGTATTGAAGATGCAGGCAACTGGCAAGGGGATACGCTAACAGAGGATTTGGATTTAAGCTACAGGGCACAGCTCAAAAAATGGAAATTTAAGTATCTGGAAGAAGTAGAAACTCCTGCAGAACTACCTGTTGTTATTAGTGCTGCGCGATCACAACAATTTAGATGGAACAAAGGTGCTGCAGAAAACTTTCAGAAATTATACTGGAAACTGCTTAAAGACAAAACAGTACCTTTTAAAACTAAGTTTCATAGCTTTTTTCATTTATTAAACAGTAGCATGTTTTTGCTTGTATTACTGGTTGCTATACTTAGTGTACCTGTAATGTATATAAAAAACAGTAACCCGCTGTTTAGTTGGTATTTTAATGTAATTGCCTTTTTTGCAATGAGTACTGTTATATTTTTCTTTTGCTATTGGCATACTTTCAAAAAGATCCACGGTAAAGGATTCTGGAAATTCATGGAGTATATCAAAATGTTTTTTACTTTTTTCTCTGTCGCAATGGGCTTTTCTGTTCATAACTCTATGGCAGTTCTTGAAGGTCATTTTGGAAAGAAAAGTGAATTTGTGCGTACTCCAAAATTTAATATAAATAACATCAAGGACTCCTGGAAAGGAAATAAATACATAAACAAAAATATATCCGGAAATACCATTATAGAAGCATTACTTATGGGATATTTTGGTTTTGCTTTATATAGTGCTTTTAAGCTTCAGGATTTTGGGTTATTTTTATTTCATATAATGTTATTTATGGGATTTGGTTTTGTATTCTTCAAATCTGTAACATCTAAGCTGTAATGCTACAACAATGGAAATACAATAAAACTTCTGTATTATTTATTGTCATTGGCATTCTCTTTTACTGGAGTTTTGCATATACTTTGCAAAGGACTGATTTTGTTAAAATGCTTAGTCTTTGGGCTGCATTGTTCTTTGTTTCCTATAAAATCATACAGATTAACCCCGGTAACTGGAAGATTTTAGCGGTTGCTGCACTACTTTTTAGAGTTGTTTTTATATTTGCTATCCCCAACTTATCCCAAGATTTTTATAGATTTATATGGGATGGCAGAATGCTTCTGGAAGGTTTTAATCCATATTTGTCCCTTCCAAAAGTATGGGTAGCACAAGGAAATGCCCCCATAGAACAGGCACAAGAATTGTACAATGGCATGGGAGAGCTTAATGGCAGCCATTATACCAATTACCCTCCTGTAAGTCAATTTTGTTATGTTATAGCGGCATTATTTGCCAGTAAAAGTATCCTGGGTTCTGCAATAGTATTTAGAACTCTTATTATACTTGCAGATATTGGTACCTTTTTTATAGGAAGAAAATTATTAAAATCCCTTAAGCTCCCTGAAAACAGGGTCTTTTGGTACACCCTTAACCCCTTTATACTTATAGAACTTACCGGTAACCTTCATTTTGAAGCTGTGATGGTCTTTTTTTTAATAAGCTCGCTATATCTTTTGCATAAAGGGTATTGGTATTGGGCTGCAATTGCGTTGGGACTTTCTGTTTCGGTAAAATTGATTCCTTTGCTCTTTTTACCTCTATTCTTTCAAAAATTTACATCTCAAAACAAGAATATCCCCACTGCACAAAGCGTAGTAAAAAGTATCCCAAATCTAATTGGGTTTTACTTAATTGTTATTCTTACCAC
Source organism: Aquimarina sp. (assembly GCF_977115655.1). Lineage (NCBI taxonomy): Bacteria > Pseudomonadati > Bacteroidota > Flavobacteriia > Flavobacteriales > Flavobacteriaceae > Aquimarina > Aquimarina sp. Next base: position 66,542 of record NZ_CDSBKO010000015.1, on the reverse strand, counting down.
ATTACTCACATTTGCTCCATTTTTGTCTCAGCAATTTCTGGTTAATTTTAGTAAAACAATTAGTCTTTGGTTTCAAAACTTTGAATTTAATGCTAGCATCTATTTTATTATACGCTGGGCAGGGTATCAAATTGTAGGGTGGAATGTTATTGAAACTGCAGGCAAAGTATTACCAATGATAGTAATTTTGATACTTTTGGGGCTAACATTTATAAAAAACAATAAAAGCACATCACAACTTATTGAAGGAATGCTTTTAGGGATTTGTTTCTATTATTTTTTATCCACAACCGTGCATCCATGGTATATTGCCGACCACTAGCTCTTTGTGTTTTTACCAACTATAAGTACCCTATAATATGGTCATTTGTAGTAATTTTTAGTTACACAGCCTATATACACCCTGATTTTAAAGAAAATCTATGGATGGTAGGACTAGAATATCTAATTGTATTTGGTATTTTTATTTTTGAAATATATAATAAAACTAAAACACCACAATCAATATCTATTGAAGATTAATTTTAAAAAAATCGGCAGGCGACTACTCAGGATTACAGCAATCATTGTACTCCTAATTCTTTTTGCCTACATATATTTATATATAAGACAAGAGCATTTTTTCTTTAACCCTAAAGTTTTAGAAAAAGATTATGTATATACTTTTGAACAGCCTTTTGAAGAGGTTACTATTCCTGTAGAAAAAGATGTAGCTTTGAATGCATTACTTTTTAAAACAAGTAATATTTCTAAAGGTGTTATTCTATATTTTCATGGCAATGCGGGAGCAATCCATGAATGGGGAGAGCGTGCTCCTTTATATACAGAAAATAAGTTTGACATACTGTTTTTTGACTACAGAGGTTATGGTAAAAGTGATGGTTTTTATAAAAAAGAGACCGAGCTATATCATGATGCACAAAAGGTATATGATTATGTAAAAACAAGATATAACGAAAAGAACATTATTGTTCTGGGGTTTTCATTAGGAACAGGGTTTGCGTCTTATATTGCTGCAAAAAACAACCCGAAGCTCTTGATCCTGGAAGCACCGTACTATGCCTGGGACAAATTTATAGCTAGCATAGCTCCTGTACCAAAAATGCTCATCAACTATGAGATTCCTTCTTATAAATTCTTAGCAAAAGTAACATGCCCTATATATATTTTTCATGGCTCTAATGACTTTTTAATCACCCCCGAAGAAAACTCTAAGCAATTAGAAGCCTTATATCCAAATAAAATAAAACATACCATGATCAAAGGTGCTGGGCATAATGGTATATATATTACAAAACAATACTATGATGAGATAAAAGAATTATTGAGGAGCTAATAAACAAATCATATACATTCTTAATCTATAACCTTATAAAAATCCATTTAGTTTTTGAAGAAATTATCCTCTTTATAATGAAAAATTATACCTAAAATATAAGGCAAAAATCTATTATATCTGGTTAAACTATTTCAAATACCAATGCTCCTTATATCTTTGTAAATATAATGATTTCATAAAAAACCAATAAAATATTACGTTTTACTACGTTTTTTATATTTATGATTAAGTTTTATTACATAATTCGAATTAAATCACTCTGCTCTTTTTTTAAAAACCCTTAACGAAAACCTAATAAATCGTTAATTTCCATCTTTATGTATTGTTAAACTAAAAAAGATCTTAGTTTTGCGCGCCAAACAAATTAAAACCTACTTAATTATGCATTTCTTTACATTACAACAACATTCTTATATTTACTTGAATAGCTATTTCTTTTTTCATATTTGAATTTCACTTAAGGCTATTTAAAGTTCTTATATAACAAAATTATTTATTTTCTTTTATTCAATCTTTTTATTTAGATGACCATATAAAATTGTCTTTTTTTGTCCCCCTTTTGAACCTACAATTGCTATAAAAAAACAATCTAATATAATTTTACAATCTAAATAGTCAAGATCTCTGTTATGTAACACATAAACAAGAAAACAGTCAGGAAATAAATAAAAAAAGAGGTTTTCTCTAGTATTGAGAAAACCTCTTTATATTAATTTACAAAAATATTTTTTACATCATTTTTAAATTAATGACCTCTTGCTCGGTAAGTATTCTCCAATGCCCGCGAGGTAAATCTTTTTTGGTCAATCCTGCAAAAATTACTCTATCTAATTTTACTACGCTATAGTTAAGGTGTTCAAATAGCTTGTGTATAATTCCGTTTTTGGAAGATTGTAACTGAATCCCTATTTCATTTTTACCTGCTCCTTCTATATAAGAAATCTCATCTACATTTATAAAACCTTCTTCCAGCTTAATCCCTTTCTCTATTTTTTGAAAATCTTCAAACTTAAGGTTACGTTCTAGCTCTACATGAAATATTTTACGAACCCCGCTTTTATGATGTGTTAGTTTTTTTTCTAAATCTACATCATTAGTAAACAAAAGTAATCCTGTGGTATTTCGTTCTAACCTACCTATTGGTTTTAATACCGATTTTGAAGCATTGGCGACCAAATCCATAACTGTTCTGGTTTTTTCGGGGCTTGTACTGGTAACAAAACCTTTAGGTTTATTAAGTAGTACATATTCTTTTTTGTAGGGTGTTATAAGTCTGCCATCAAACTTAACCTCATCGGTTAATTTTACTTTGTACCCCATCTCGGTTACTGGTTTTCCATTAACCCATACGCTACCTGTTTGAATATATAAATCTGCTTCTCTTCTGGAGCACACCCCAGAATTACCTACAAACTTATTCAGCCTCAATTCATCAGAATCTGAAATCTTTTTTGGTGCAGTAGTATTTGTTTTTTTTGCAAGTGTTTTACCTTTTACATACGGCTTATTCGCAAAACTTGGTTTCTTGTTATCCTTTGAGTTATCTCTTGCTTTTGGTATATCTTTTTCATTCGATTTATTTCTCGTTTTCCCTTCCTGTTTTCTGCTAGCTCTTTCTTTACCAGAATTATCTCCACGACTCATATCTTAATTTTTTTGCAAAGATAATTGTTTAAAGCATAGGTTCAACAACTATTCTTTGGCAAACCTAACCGTACTTTGTCTCTCTCTATTTATTTGTAACTGTGTTACATCTGGTCTTGAATAGTGCCCTACGGGATCAAAGTTTTGGCGTTCTTGCAATACTTTGTTAAAGTCCAAAGTTTCGATAAGCAAACCTTCTTTGTGCAAGACAGGTTCTAATATCCATTCTCCATCTGGTCCTGCTATGCATGATCCTCCATTTGCCAAAATATCGGGAGCTTTTTTTAAAATCTCATCCAAGTGCGGGGTTGTTTCAGGAAAATCTTCTTTTTTCATCAAACCAGACACCGATATTACATAGGAACGTGATTCTCTGGCTATAAAACGGGTAATATCTTTAGTATTATAATCACTACCTGGCCATACAGATACATGCAAATTTTCTCCTTGCCCATATAATGCTGCTCTGGGCAATGGCATCCAGTTCTCCCAACAATTTAACCCTCCAACAGTAAAGCACTTTAAAGAGTGTACCAAAAGCCCGTTCCCATCTCCTTGTGACCAACTTAACCGTTCTTCGTATGTGGGTTGTAATTTGCGATGTACAGATTTAATTTCTCCTGTTTGATCTATATACACCAAAGATGCATACAAACTATGCCCTCCTCTATCTTGTGGGCGTTCTATTATCCCCAAATACACCGCTATACTGTTTTTTTTTGCCAAATTGCAAATAGAATCCAAATCTCCTTTTTCAATTACAACTGCATTTTGTGCATAATGTGCATGAATCTCTTTTTGCATGGTATTGTTAAACTGCGCCCCGTCGGTTAGTGATATCCAAAACGGATACCCCGGCAAAAGAGTTTCGCCAAAAACAACCAACTCTGCCTTTTTAAAAGCGGCTTCAATTATAGTGCCTTCTATTTTTTTGATCGTACTTGCTTTATCCAACCAAACTGGTGCAATTTGTGCCAAGGCAACCTTTAATAATGAGTCTTTCATTTATTTCTTTAAATTATTGTGATACTGGCACAAGAAGTAGTTTAAAAATAGCTGAATTTATTTTAATTTTTTATGGATACCTTAAAAATTATAACAGAGATAACATTAACTCCTTTTATATTGCCTTTTTTAAAAAATAAAAACATTTGATTAACAAACGGTTAACACGTAAAAAATTGATTCACAAACCATTATACCTGTTCTGTGGCTTTATGGAAAAACCATAAATTAACATTAAGATAACATTGGGTTGTTGCCAAAAAATTAGCAATCCACAAACTTACAGTCTCAGCATTAAGAATTTCTTATCAGAGAATACATTTTTTATCTATATCCGAAAAGTAAACATATAAAAAGTATTTATTCTTCAAAGTTTAATTTAAGTTAAAATACACCTCTTTTAACCTAAACGTAATCATAGTAATACATTCTAATAAAGCCGAAAAGAAAAATAATGAAGTATCCCGTTATACATTTGTACTGTAAAATTGAAACAAAATAAATATTAAAATACTCCAATCTAAAAAACACAAAAATGAGAAAATTAACCGTTTTATTATTCGCAATCGTACTAGGAACAAGTTCAATCTTTGCTAACAACAGTACAGAAAAAGATTCTAACCAAAAAATAAGAGAGCAAATTGCTGTTCTTTTAGACAAACCTGAAATTAAATTATTAGAAACAGAAGAATTAATTGCAAACATCGAATTTACTTTGAATACTAAAGGTGAAATCGTGGTACTAAATGTAGATGCTGAAAAAGAATTAATACAATCTTATGTAAAATCAAGATTAAACTATAAAAAAATAGATGTTCTTAAAGCTCAAAATCTTAAAAACAAAATATTCCAAATTTCTTTACGAATCAAGAAGCCAATTGGAGCATAAAGTTAACCACTTATGATCAATAAAGCAGTTGTACCTGATACAGCTGCTTTATTTTTTACTTTAAAATCCTATCCATCACCATATTTAGATCTACCAGAATAATACTGAATGTTCCTGTTACAATGATTAGTTTTAAAATATTATGCAACCATATATAATGTATCCTTCCTTTGGATTTCCATAATCCAAACAAAAATGAAAAAAGAAGCACAATACAAGCATAAAAATACAGGTACATAAAACCAATTTCATATCGGGTAAGTAATAAATATACCGGAATACAGGATGCCAATACTAATATGCTTAAAATTCTTTTTGAAATTAACTCCCCATAAACAATAGGTATGGTTTTATAATTTTGAGCGAGATCTCCTCTAAGATTTCCCAGGTCTTTTATCATTTCTCTCATAACCAGTATTAAAAACAAAAATGTTGCATGAACAAAAATCACTTCATCAAAATTCTTATAATAAATAAAAACGGCAAAAAATGGGGTTATTGCCAATAAAGAGGCCGTTATATTGCCTATTATTGGAGATTTTTTAAGCTTATGTGAATAAAACCAAATTCCGAAAATATATAAAGAAAAGAAAATAACTGCTCTAAAAGAAACATAACTGGCACATACTACAGATAAAAAATTAAGAACAAAATATCCTGTTAGTTTGGTACGCTGGCTTACCAAACGATCCAACATGGTTTTTTGTGGCCGATTAATCAGATCTTTCTCTCTGTCATAAAAATTATTGATGATATATCCAGCTGCAATAACTCCTGCAGAAGCCAGAACAATTACAAATAAGTTAGGATCAAAAGCAACATATCGTAATCTAATGTGGGGTGCTAAAATAAAAATGGAAGTAAGATATTGCGCAAGTACTATAACCAGGATATTGTAGCCTCTAACTACAGAAAACAAACTTAAAAGTTTAAGAAGAACTAGTTTGTTTTTTCTGGAAAGCATATATTGTAACGCTTATTAAAAAGTATAAACTACTTCTAGCTTATAATCCTTAAGAGAGGCTTGTGCTTTATCAAAATCTTGCGTAAATCCTAAAATATATCCTCCTCCTCCAGAACCACATAATTTAAGGTAGTAATCGTTTGTATCGATACCTTTTTTCCATAAATTATGAAACTGTTTAGGAATCATAGGTTTAAAATTATCCAAAACCACATGAGAAAGCTCTTTAATATTTAAAAACAAAGATTTTACATCTCCTTTTAAAAAATCGTCAACACATGCATCTGTATATTTAACAAACTGGTTTTTAAGCATATTTCTAAAACCTTCCTGTTTCATACTCTCCATAAAAATACTAACCATAGGTGCTGTTTCTCCCACAATGCCACTGTCTAGTAAAAAAACTGCTCCTTTTTTACTTTCTATGCTTTGTGAAGGTATACCTGCTGGTTCTATATTATCTTTAGAGTGAATCAAGATAGGTAAACTAAGGTAACTGTTTAATGGATCTAAGCCCGAACTGCTACCATGAAAAAAAGATTCCATCAACCCAAAAATCTCTTTAAGTTTTAATAGTTTGTCCCTGGTAAGGTTTTCTAATACGGTTATTTTATTGGCTGCATATTTATCATAAATAGCTGCTACCAAAGCACCACTGCTCCCTACTCCATATCCTTGGGGGATACTACTGTCAAAATACATTCCTGATTGAATATCGAGATGCAGCTTTTTTAAATCAAACTGCACAACTCCTTTATTCTGGATATCTTCGAGATACGCTGCAAAATTTTTAAGATTTTTATTTGATTGTATAGCCTCCTGATTTGGGTTTTCAGAGACTTTAAGCGCTCCTTTAAAAAAATTATAGGGTATAGAAAGTCCTTTAGAATCTTTGATTATACCATATTCACCAAACAAAAGTATTTTAGAATAAAATAACGGTCCCTTCATTATTTTTGTAATTATATCTAATTTGTTTCCCTACTAAGGATAAAGTTACATTTTTTTTGCTCCCCATCCTATTTTGTCGCAAATATACTGCCCATTTTGACAATACGCAACTAACTCGCTAGTAATGAATCTTAAAACTTGATTTTTTTCAGAATCCGGGTATAAAACATGCACATTTGCCCCGGCATCTAATGTAAAACAAACTTTAGATCCTGTTGCATTACGATATTCCCAAATTTTTTGAATTACAGACAACGTATTTGGTTTCATTAGGATAAAATATGGCAAAGAAGTCATCATCATAGCGTGTAATGTTAATGCTTCACTTTCTACTACTCTAACAAAATCATCCAAATCTCCGGATTGCAATATTTCTTTTAATAAAACAATATTTCCAGAAGCTTGTTCGAACCGTTTGGCAGCAAAAGGATGTCCGTGCATTAAATCATGGCCTACAGTACTGCTTACTTGTTTTTCTTCTTTATCTATCAATAAAATAGTATCCTGATAGTTATCAAAATTTTGATGAATTGAAAATGGAAACGGCACAGCATAGGCATCATTACTTCCTTTAATGTCCGGATGTTTGCCCCAAACAGTAACGGGCCCCTGGATGCTCCTGCAAGCACTACCAGAACCTAAACGGGCCAAAAAAGAAGATTTTCTTAAAATTTCTGCTTCAGAGATATTCGGGTTTATACTTTGCTCCAGTTGCATCAGGCAATATGATAAGGCACTCATACCACTAGCAGAAGAGGCAATACCACTACTATGAGGAAAAGTGTTTGTTGTTTTGATTGTAAAAGTATATTCTTTTAAAAAAGGCAGGTATTTATATGTTCTTTCAAAAAAACTTTGAATTTTGGGTTTAAAATCTGGTTTTGGTTTTCCTTCAAAAAAAAGATCAAAATCAAAATTATCCCCCGCTACATTTCTTTTTTTATAATGCAGACCAGTAGTTGTTTTACAATTATCCAAGGTAAAACTAATAGATGCATTTTCAGGAATCTGCACTGGTCTTTTTCCCCAATATTTTACCAAAGCAATGTTACTTGGGGAAGTACAGGTTATTACTCCCGATTCAGGTAATTCTGAAACTATTAAAGAGGCGAACTCAGGGTAATCTGTCATAACTTACAATTAATTTTAAACAAAGATAAGTGCAATAGTATATTTTAAGGGTATTCGTGGTAAAAAATTGCTATTTTAGTACTATACTAACTAATAAAAATGAAGAAAAAGTTAATTCGTATCGGTATCTCGGTACTATTATGTTTTTTGATAGGATTTTTAAGTAGTATAGCTACCCGAACTTCTATTGATACGTGGTATACTACCTTAAACAAACCTTCTTTTACTCCTCCTAATTGGATTTTTGGACCGGTATGGACCTTACTGTATGTTATGATGGGAATCGCTGCCGGAATTGTCTGGAGCAAAGGTTTTTATCATAAATGGGTAAAAACTGCGTTATACCACTTTGGGTTTCAATTGTTGCTCAATGCTGCGTGGTCCATTTTTTTCTTTGGATTACAAAACCCTTTGATCGCATTACTGGATATAATAGCCCTGTTTATCCTGCTATTGTTTACGATCAAATGGTTTACAGTAGTTAATTCTGCTGCGGCTTACCTACTTATCCCTTATATTGTTTGGGTTGCTTTTGCAACTGCATTAAATTTTGGAATATGGCAACTAAATTAAAACAAAGAATAAGGAATAGGATTATATATGAGCAAAAAAGCAATAGTCTTACAGACTACTCTGGAATTAATAACAAAACAAGGGATTAGTGCTACTTCTCTATCTCAAATCATCAAAGAATCGGGAGTTGCCAATGGGACTGTTTACCACCATTTTAAAAATAAAGAGGAAATTATAACCGAGCTTTATATAATGTTGGCACAGGATTTTGGCACTGTTGTTATGCGTAATATCCCCGAAGATGATATAAAAAAACAGTTTACTATTATGTGGCTTAACCTTTTTTATTATTTTATAAACAATCCTCTTGCCTTTATCTTTTCTGAACAGATTGCACGTTCTCCCGAAATCCCTCAATCGTTAAAAGACAAAGCAAGGCAATATTATATTGAACTCGAAGAATATTTTAAGAACGGAATTAAGCAAAAAGTATTTAAGTCTTATAATACTTTGGTAATGGAAGAATTATTTTTTGGAAATGTAGTATCCTTGGTTAAAATTCATGAAAATGAACAGATAAAATTACAAGAAAAACATATCAATCAAGCTATTGAAATATCCTGGAGGGGATTCTTAAAGGACCAAACAATTATCTAACACTATTTATTGTTTGTTTTTTGATGAATATCTAATGGTATTTTAACTTTGAAATAGCACTAATAAATTATTTCTTTTTCCTCTATTCTTCGTTAAAAAATATAACCGTAACTACAGCTATGCTTGATACCAGATCAAGTCTGGTACAAATTTTTTGCCTTGAATACTTAAAAAATAAATTCAATTTCTATACGCACTATTTCAAAGTTAAAATGGTATTAGGTTGGTATATTACTATTTTGAGAATCCATTAAAATTGGATTCTCAAAATAGTAATTTCAATTTAATCTTGAAACAAGTATTAATTAAACATAATATTCACGCAGGAATCTTTATACAGTTTTTTTAAAACAAGTTCTACCGCTTTTCTGGAATCGTTTGCTTTTCCGATTCCTTCTCCTTTTAAGGCTATTTTTCCGGTATATTTATCCCAATAAAACTCTGTATTACTGGATTTAATAATACGTTTATTGTTTTTGGTCATTATCATAAAAGAATTAAGTTCCTGGCTATACTCAATTCCTGAAGGGTAATATATTTCGGTTACAAATTTGGTTGTTCCTTTTTCATATACATAGCAGACACACTCTCCTATATCTTTTGCTTCAGAAATCCTAATCATATTATTTTGAACAATCCTCCAACTGCCATTAGATCTTACTGCAACTATATCCATTAGCATAGTTCCTTTTTCGGCAATTTTTTTATTTATATAGGATTCATAATTTATCACAGCAGAAACGGTTCCTGCTTTTTCTTTTTGGTTTTGAAAAACAATTTTGTCCAGTGTTAGTTTAAACTTATAATTGTTATCATTGACAATATCATCTAATTGAGAAGAAATATCTTTTTTTTCATAATTTTTTCTCACTAAGGCTCCTGATAAGTTTACATAAACGGTATTTCCTCTATACTTATCATCAAATAAATTCAATACGTCTTCTTTTAGGGTTCCTTGAGTTAATGCATTCATCCTATTGATATAATCTACCAATATTTTTTTTACAGGATCCTCTTCATTAAATGCATATCCCTTTACAAAACCATTAAATAAAAAAATGACGGTTAATACAAGTGTAATTTTTTTCATATTAAATTTGGGGATTGGTTATACCTTATTAAGGTACAAAAAATTACACAGAATAACTAATGTTTATATAGTAACTGTCTATATCAAATTACTCAAATCCAATAATTTGATTATAGTTTTCAAGTTCCGGGTGGTTGCAGCAGATTTCAGTTTTTTTTCAAAGAAATTGTTAGTCAGCTTTGTTTTTCCATAACTATTTGCTGCATAAAAGTATATCACATTGCTTTTTATGATAAATTCTTCTGGTTTGTATGAATTAGATATTAGTTCTTGTACTCCTTGAGGATTTGGCATAGTAGAGAGAAGAGTAAAATACATGTTTTTACTGTCGATTTTTTCAGTTTTTAGTTTTTCTGAATATGGGTTATTATCATGAATATCTGCCAACTCCTCCTTGGTTAGTACCAAAACTGAGACCTCAAAGCCAAATTTTTTAAGGATTTCCTGTTCTATAATTGCACTTATCTCTTTTGAGTTTATTTCTTCATTCTTAAAAATCACATTTCCACTCTGTATATATGTAAGTACAGAGGTAAAGCCTAAATCTTCGAACATGGATTTAAGATCTGTCATCTTTATTATTTTTTGTCCACTTACATTGATCCCTCTTAATAAAGCAATATATGTTTTCATATAATTTTTTCTGAATTTATTATTCTTCAACAAACATAATACAATACCATTTATACTTTGAGTCCCTTATTCGCGGTCTCATTCCCAGAAGTATACCTTATATTCTTACTCTCTGTTTATTGATTTTACAGTAATAAAAAGCCTTTTCCTTTTCTGCTTCAATATAAACTTAATCAGATACTAACTTAGGTTGATATAACTAATATAACAAACATTTTTTATCGCTACAAAATTAGCTTGATGATATTGCTTGTGCAGCTATAAAAGCTCCTGTCCATGCGTTTTGAAAATTAAACCCTCCTGTAATTGCATCAATATTCAATACTTCTCCTGCAAAATACAAATTCTTATATTTTTTACTTTCAAAGGTTTTAAAGTTTACCTCTTTAAGATCAATCCCCCCTGCAGTTACAAATTCTTCTTTAAAAGTACTTTTTCCTTTTATTTTAAACACTCCTTGTGTTAGTTGTTGAGATAAAGCATTTAATTGGGATTTATTGGCATCTGCCCATCGGGTATCTTTTTCTATATCTGAAGCCAGAACTAAGCTTTGCCATAATCTTTTTGGTAATTCGAATTGTGTATAGGTATATATTTGTTGTTTTGGACAGGTTTCTTTAAGGGTCCCCAACATATCCAAAGCTTCTTGCTGTGTCTGGTGTTGCAACCAGTTTACTACGATTTCAAAATTATACTCTTTTGCATGAAGTTCTATAGCGCCCCAAGCTGAAAGTTTGAGTATTGCAGGACCACTCATTCCCCAGTGGGTAATTAACAAAGGTCCCTCGCTAGATAATTTTGAGTCTTTAACTTTTATAGCAGCATTGGTTACCACTCCTGGCAAATCTTTGATTCTGGGATCTTTGCTATTAAAGGTAAATAAGGATGGCACCGCATCCAGGATTTCATGTCCTAGATCCTGCAAGTGTTTCCATATTTTGGGGTTACTGCCTGTAGCAATCATTAGCTTTGTGGTTACAAAATTACCCTGACTGGTTTGTACTACCCATTCGTCATCTTTTAAATAAAAATCTTTAACCGCATGGTTTTTTAAAATTTCAATTCCAAGTCGTTTTGCTTCCGACAAAAAACATTCGATAATGGTTAAAGAAGAGTCTGAAACCGGAAACACCCTTCCGTCCTCCTCGATCTTAAGTGCTACTCCCCGTCGATCGAACCAATCCATAGTATCGCCTGTCATAAAGGTATGAAAAGGCCCTTTAAGTTCTTTTTCTCCTCTGGGATAGTTTTTACTTAATTCATTTGGTATAAACTCTGCATGGGTTACATTGCATCGCCCTCCGCCAGAAACACGAACTTTGGACAATACTTCTTTGCCTCGTTCTAAGATAGCGATCTTTAGTTTTGGATTATTTTCTGCTACATTAATAGCTGTAAAAAACCCGGCAGCACCGCCACCAACAATTATTACATCATACATCATTATACAAAATTCGGAAAATCTGTAATGATACCATCTACTTTCCAGATTTTTGATTGCTCGATTTGTGTTTTTGTATTTACTGTCCAAACATACACTTTGTATCCTTGCTCTTTTGCTCGTTTTACGGCATCCCGGGTTAAGAAAGCTATAGGAGGGTGTACCGAAAATGCATTCAGCTCTCTTGCTATATGTAACGCATTGGCTATATTTTGCTCGGTTAGCACTCCTACCCTAAAATTAGCAGTAATCATTTTTACTTCAAATAACTGCGGAGGATCAAAACTGGATAATATAAAATCTTCGTACCGCCAATTGCTATTTTTTATGTGTTTTTCTAATAAAGTTATAGCAGGAGCGGCTGTATTTTCTCCTTTTAATTCTACATTAAGTACACATTTTGCATCTATAAGATCCAAAACCTGATCCAGAGTAGGGATTAAAAACCCCTCGCTGGTAGTAAACTGCTGTAGTTCTTGCAAAGTATAGTTTGCTACGCTTCCTTTACCACTGGTGGTTCTGTCTAATGTTTCGTCATGAATAACTACTAGCTCCCCGCTTTTACAACAATGCACATCTATCTCGATACCATCTACCTTATGTTGTAAAGCAACTGCAATAGACTCTAATGTATTTTCTGCAGCTAAACCTGCTGCTCCGCGATGCCCAAATATTTTCATGAGAGTATACTTTTTCTTTTCTGCCAAGTTACTATATCTTTTGTTATATTATATTATTATAATATATAGTTTGTAAGGATTTGGAAGTTGTATTTTTTTTCTCGTTTTGTATCTTCTGGGCTTCGAGTGCCTCAGCCCACTGCAACCACGAATCCTGAGGTACTCAAAGAGTGAGTTTTGAGTACTCCAACCCTTAGTATACTTGACCCCAGCAACTGGGACGATACTTTTGATTGCCGGGAAGAGGTACTACACCGCTGGGAAAGGGTTTTATAGTGCCGGGAGAGCATTGCTAACTGCTGGGGAGAGTTATTGTACTTACGGGAATGGTAAACATACCTACGGGAAGCATTTTTTATTGCCGGGAAAGGGTTCTGTATAGCTGGGGACATAAAATAAGTTACGGGAATGGTAAATATAGTGCTGGGTTTCGAGAACCTCTGCCTGCAACGTATAACCACCAGCTCTGGATGGGCTTCGAGAGCCTCTGCCCACTGCAACCACGAACCCTGAAGGTGCTCGAATGGGTGGACTTCGAGAGCCTCAGCCCACGATATATAACCACTACGAACCCTGAGGTTCTCGAAGGGTGCCCAATTTTTGAGTATCCCTCTACGTTTTTATTCTTTTGCGATACCAAAACAGAATCAAGATTATAATACTTAATATTCCCAATCCCAGAATCCAATATAAAAGTGTGTTATTACTAAAAGGGATTGGTGCTGCATCGCCTACCAGATAAAATCCTGCCCAATAAAAAGGTTGGGTTCGGTGTATATTTGCGGTTGCCAGATATTGTAATTTTGCTTGCTGTAATGCTTTTGCTTTATTCATTCCCGCTTTTAAATTGGTATAAAAATGTTGCATAATCTCTGGAGTGGTTTGATCCGATACCTCCCAACTGGTTAGCACCAAACTTTTGGTACCTGCGTATTGAAAAGCTGTACCCAAACTCATAATCCCCTCACCCTTGGCTACTTTACCTGTACCGGTATTACATGCACTAAGTACGGTAAGCTCTGCTGGAATATCCAATGCAAATAACTCGTGACTATACAGCATATTATCTTCGATCGTATCGGTACTTTTGGTAAAATACAACTTAGAGTTTTCTGGTCGCTCATTATCTACCTCGCCATGCAAAGCAAGATGCAATATCGAATATGCATTTGCGTTTTTCTTAAAGTTTTTTTCTACTGCCTCTGCCCCAAAATAATACTGCCCATCGATGATAGACGATATTGCCCTGATCTCTTTGCGTGTGCCGGGCAGATCCTCTCCTGCATCTCTTAATGCTGCAAGACGCATCGTATTGGTTTTGGTCGCTTGCACACTATCTGAAAATGAAAATGCCAAACACTCCTGTTTCTTTTTTGAAGATATATTTTTATTGTCTCTTGAAAATAATACGTTTGCCGAATTTGCATACGATATCGCAAAATCCCTAAGTAAATAGGACAACTTTGCAGGATCGTTAGAAGTATCATTTTTAGTAAGCAACAACTCAAAATTAAGATGCCATAAAGGCCCATCGGGTATAATAAGGAGTTGATCGCCTGTGCATTGGTCTGCTACAGGGGCAATAAGTTGGGTATATAAGGTATGTGCTGCCTTTTTATATTCGCTTATCTCCTGACCGATAATTGCCTCTCGCAGTTTTTCTACCATAGTAGTAAGATGTGGTGTTTTTAACTCGTGTACGGTGTTTTTATTTTTGGATATCGTGAATACATAGGTAGTACTATCTGTTGTAAAAAATTCTAAAAGAGAGGTATGCTCCCCTAAATTACGTTGTATATCCCCAATACTGTTGCTGTTTTTTTGATGTTTTAACCGGTAGTATTTTGGATATTTTTTTTCTAACACTTCTGTTATGGAATCCTGCTGTCTGGCAATGGCAAAAAGCTGGTTTTCATAAGTAGTGATTTTTGAGGAGTCTATCTTGATCCCGGTACGCTCCTCTGTAATTTTAGATTGGTAAAAGGATCTATCGATACGCAACTGTTTTTCTAAAGCTGCCAGATTTGCAGGCAATCCCGTAAATTTTTTAGCATTAGATTCTGTTAAGATTTCTTGTAAGGTATTCGCCTTGCTTTTTTCGGCAAAATAAAAGGCTTGCTCCAGATATTTGGGATCTTTTTGTAAAGCATACTGTAAAAGCTGTCCTTTTATTGCTCCTTGGTATACTTTTTTTGCTTTTTGGGCAAAAGCTACTTTATCCTGATAATTGGTATAGGTTTGCCTAATATAATTAATTACGGTATCTGCTTTTTGATAGATACTATTTGCTTTTTTAAGATCCTCTACCTTCTTATTTTTCTCATAACTATATACATACGCTGCTGCCTGATCTTTCAGGGTGGTTAACAAGATATTCGGATCCCGATATTGCTCTATATTGAGTTTGTTTTTAGCAATGGCATCTTTTGGAATATAATTAGATTGTATTGCTTTTTGATAATACTCCAAACCTTTGGCAACGTCTTTTTGTGCAACATATACGTTTGCTATATGAGTATAGGTAAGGGCTACTTTGGGGTGGTATTCTCCAAATATACTGCGCCGTATTTCTAATACTTTTTGGTAGTTCTCTTTTGCTGTGGTATAATCCTTTATTTCAAAATACGTATTTGCAAGAGTTTCATACGAACTTGCTACATCCGGATGCTTCTCCTTAAATACGTAAGTCCTGATCTTTAAGGACTTGTTATAATAATATAGTGCAGAATCGTATTGCTTTTTAGCATGATATAACGCTCCTATATCATTATATGTTTCTGCTATTTCAGAATTATTTTTATCAAATAACTTTGTTCGTATACCTAAGGCTCTTTTATAATATAATAGTGATTGCTTATAATCCCCTTTTAACCGGTATATATTCCCTATATTATTATAATTAAGAGCTACTAAGTAATCATATTTCTTTCCTCTTTTAACATTAGCATGAAGTGCTTTTTTATAATACTTTAAGGCTTTATCATATTCTCCTCTATATTTGTATATAACCCCTATATTATTATAAACTGTGTAGGACTTTTTCTTATCCTGTTCAGATAAATTATTTCTAATAGCAACCGCTTTATTATAATATATCAATGCTTTATCATATTCCCCTTTTTGTTTATAACAAATTCCTATTAAATTGAAGGCGCTCGCAATCAAAGAATGTTCTTCTCCATAAATATTCCTTAAAATAAATAATCTTTTTTTAAAGTAAAAAAGTGCTTTATCATATTCTCCTTTTTTTCTATACACTCGTCCAATGTGATCATTATTATTTGCAATTTCTGTGTGATTTTCATCTAATATTTTACTTCTTACAACTAGGGACTCTTTAAAATATAGTAAGGCGTTATCAAACTCTTCTTTTCTATAATATGTTAGACCTATACTGAATATAGAATTACCTATTTCAACATGATTACTATCCAATACTTTTTTTTGAATATTTAATGTTTTAAAAAAGTACTGCAATGCAGTATCATATTCTTGCAAATAAAAATGGATAGCACCTATAGTATAATAAGAACCTGAGGTGCTATGATGATTTTCTCCAAAAATTTTAATCCTCAAATCCAAAGCTTTTTGTTCGTACTGCATTGCTTTATCATATTCTCTCATTAGCTGATATATCCAACTAAAATTACTATATGCATTTGCAATAAGCGGGTGATTTTTTGGTAAAATGGCTAATCGAATTTGTAGTGTTTTTTGAAAAAAATCTAAAGCTGTTTTATAATCTGAATGATGTAAAGCATGGTATTTCCCTAAATTGTAATATGTATACGCCTTTTCTCTTTTATTTCTGCTTAAGTATGTTGTACTAATCTCTAATGCCTTATTAGCATTCTTTAAAGATTCTTCATATTTAGAATCTAGGATATAGCTTTCGGCTATTTTATTATAACATCGTGCTACTCTTTCCCATGCTTTTGCTTTTTGATAGATAGGTAGTGCTTCTTTAAAAAGCGCTACCGATTGTGTATACCTCGTCTGTGTTAAAAGCGAGTCCGCTTTTGTAAAATATTGGGCCGCAACAATAGTATCGGTTGCTTTTTGGCTATATCCAAAAATGGTACATAAAAAAACTAAACCCCTTATAAAATATACCATTGTTTTATGTGGTAGTATCGGTATTCCCATTTATATTCTTTTCTTATTTTTTATTTTCTTTTTGTGTTTTCCGGGCTTCGAGAGCCTCTGCCCACTGCAACCACGAATCCTGAAGGTGCTCGAATGGGTGGACTTCGAGAGCCTCAGCCCACCAGAACCGAACCCTGAGATTACTCGAAGGATGCGCTTCGAGTGCCTCTGCCCACCAGAACCGAACCCTGAGGTTACTCGAAGGGTGCGCTTCGAATGCCTCAGCCCACCAGAACCGAACCCTGAGGTTCTCGAAGAATGCGCTTCGAGTGCCTCTGCCCACCAGAACCGAACCCTGAGGTTACTCGAAGGATGCGCTTCGAGTGCCTCTGCCCACTGCAACCACGAACCCTGAGGTTCTCGAAGGATGCGCTTCGAGTGCCTCTGCCCACTGCAACCACGAACCCTGAGATGCTCGAAGGATGCGCTTCGAGTGCCTCTGCCCACTGCAACCACGAACCCTGAGGTACTCGAAGGGTTAATTTCGAATGCCTCTGCCCACCAGAACCGAAGAGTGAGGTTACTCGAAGGGTGCGCTTCGAGTGCCTCTGCCCACTGCAACCACGAACCCTGAGGTACTCGAAGGATGCGCTTCGAGTGCCTCAGCCCACCAGAACCGAACCCTGAGGTACTCGAAGGATTAATTTCGAATGCCTCAGCCCACCAGAACCGAACCCTGAGGTACTCGAAGGGTTAATTTCGAATGCCTTAGCCCACCAGAACCGAACCCTGAGGTACTCGAAGGATGCGCTTCGAGTGCCTCTGCCCACCAGAACCGAAGGGTGAGGTACTCGAAGGGTGCTCAATTTTATAAGTACTCCTCAAAATCGATTATAAAAATAAGGTTTTCAGTAATGATTTCTCTTTAAGATTAATAGCAAAGAAACTAAATTTGTTACTTTTACTGTCCGATTAATTTATTTAAAAGGTAACAATCCTCAACTATAGAACATATACTTATGAGTAATACTACCGAAGAGCAGAAAATTTTGGAAGGTATCGTTGCAGGAGATGAAATGACCATAACAAAATTTTATAAAAAAAACCTGCCTTATGTACGAAAGTATATACTACAAAATCTTGGTAATGAAGAGGATGTAGAGGATGTTTTTCAAGACGCGATGATTTTTATCTATCAGAAATTAAAAACAGATTCTCTGGAGATACATTCGTCTATTCGCACTTATTTTTATGGTGTGTGTAAAAATATTTGGCGAAACAAAGTAAGAAAAAATAAAAGACTGGTACTTACAGAATATTTACCCGAGGATATTAAAATTATAAGTCCTGCTGTTCTTAAAGATTTAGAATGCAAAGAACAGGAATATATATATTATAAGTATTTTTTAAGACTAAGCAATACTTGCCGTGAGGTACTTTGCTTACTTTTTCAAGGAATGAGCATGAAGGAAATTGCAAAAATAACAGGGTATTCTGAAGGGTATACCCGAAAGAAAAAGTTTGAATGTAAGCGGCATTTGATAGAAATGATAGAAAAAGACCCTGTATATCCAGAGTTACAAGATAACCCTGTAAAAGAATAGATTTATGGAAAGAACCCCGGAAATATTTGAAAAAATAGAAGCGTACCTCAGCAATTCGTTGTCCACAGAGGATTCTATTGCTTTTGAACAAGAACTAACCGCCAATACAGAGTTACAACAAGAGGTAGAAAAACACAGGATAATGCACACTATTCTTGCAGATCAGGACACTCTTGCTTTTAAAGAAAAATTAATAAGTATTAGTGCTAAAATAAAACAAGAAGAAACTGCCAATACTGCTTTGTTAACCAATAGGTTTTCTTTATTTAAGATTGCTGCTTCTATAGTTGTGTTATCGGGAGTAGGGGTTTTATTATGGCATATAGTATACACCAAAAATCAAACACGGGATTTGGACTTGTATAGCGCCTATTATGAACCTTATCCCGTTGAAGATATAATTAGGGGAAAAGTCAACAAAGATGCAGAAAAAGTTGTTAAACATTACAACAACGGATCTTATGACTCTGTGGTCTATACACTAGAAAAACATCCCGGGTTAAAAGAACATCAAGCTTTACAAATATATTTGGGCAATAGCTATCTAAATACAAATCAAGAAGAAAAAGCCGCTAAAGAATTTAAAACCATAACCGGCAAAGGAAAATACTACGAAATTGCCCAATGGTACTTATCGCTAACTTACTTAAAATTAAACAAGTCCGGAAAAACTAAAACCCTGCTTAAAGAAATCATACAATATAACGGTGCCTATAAAAATAAAGCACATCGATTGCTTATGGCAATGGAAAAATAATTAAGATTACCGTATTTCCTTTTTTAATATTACTTTATTAAGGTTTTAGTATTTCCCAAACTATTTCTCAAAGCGAGCTCCAAGGTATGCCTTTAAAAATATATTTTATTTTGAGGTAATCCGTTAGGAATTAAACCCTTGATAAGGGGTTAACATCTACAAAACTGCTTTTCCTTTTAACCACAATTTGGTTCTGTAATAAGTGGATTTGGAAATGCCAAATTTTTTACAAATATCTTCCATATCTTTTTTAGGGTTATCCTCCAAATATTTATCTACTTCGATTGTTTTTTGAAAAGCTCTTTGGCCTGGCCCCTTAGGACGCCCTTTACCATGTAGTTTTTCGTCCTGCATTATTTTCTTTAAATTCTTCAAGTCCAAAATAACCTCTTCATGATCCAAAGACCTCATTCCTTCTTTTGTTTTAATAACCCGAAGGGTAATCGTAGCTATAACACCTTTGCTTTGCTCCCTTATATAGTTGTAAACAAAAATAGAAGCGTTATATTTTTTATAATCCTGTACTAGAACCTTATTTTTTATTAAATCAAGAATTATCTTTTCTTCTTTGGCTATTATATCCAGCGTTTCGGGTTCATTAGCATATAATTCTATATCATTTTCATTTTTTTGGGATCTTTCCCAATTCTTTCTTGCCAAATACCCAACAAGAGACATTATTTCAGTTTCAGAAGCTAGGCGTAATTCAAAATCATAATTTTTTTTAAAATCATCTTTCATATTATAAAGTATTTTTCTGCTACAAAAATCACTATTTATTATTATAGCCAGTTAATTAGTAAACTCACTGAATATGAGGCTTTTATTTAGTTTTATGGTTTGCCCTAATATTGTTTATTGTTGATCGTATTAATAAAAAACTAATCTTCTTTTACACTTCAACATTGATTTAATAAAAACCTCATATTCTTTTTTTTATGTTAAAAACACCATATCATGGTAACATAACCTGTTGTAAAGACATACACTTATAAAATCCCCAAAGATAAATATTGATTAATAAAATAATTCAGTCTTTAAATAAATAGTTATGAACGTTATCATGAAAAACATTGAGCTTATGGAACGAATCGATCAACTGGTTCGTATGAAAGCCACAGGAAACCCTGTAGAATTAGCTAAACGATTAGGTATTTCAAAAACAAAGCTTTATAGAACCATCAAAACTATGAAAGCTTTAAATGCTCCTTTAGAATATGATTGTAGCATGCAAAGCTATATATATGTTAAAACAGTAGGGTTTAAGTTTGGCTTTTTTACTAAAGAAAGAAAAGAGAATCATACTTTTTTGCCAGGGTAAACTCTAATCTGTCTTAGATTCAAAACCTACTGAGGAATATTTTTTATTCCATTTAATACCATGTTTAACTTTGAAAAAGGAATAATTTATTAGTATTGTTTTAACCTTAAACATGGTATTCTCCGGATTTAAAAAGATGTGTTAACCAAAACTTTTGAAAAGTAAAATATTGATTTTCAAAAGTTTTGGTTATCCTACTATTTTATGGTAGTATATTATTTAAAGGCAGACATCCCGGTAATATCCATTCCTGTTATCAATAAATGGATATCATGTGTTCCTTCATAAGTAATAACACTTTCCAGGTTCATCATGTGGCGCATAATACTATATTCGCCTGTAATCCCCATTCCTCCCAGAATTTGTCTGGCTTCTCTTGCTATTTTTATTGCCATTTCTACATTGTTACGTTTTGCCATAGAAATTTGCGCACTAGTAGCTTTACCTTCATTTCTTAGCACTCCTAATCGCCAAGCCAGTAATTGTGCTTTGGTTATTTCGGTAATCATTTCGGCAAGTTTCTTTTGTTGCAATTGTGTTGCCCCAATAGGTTTATCAAATTGTATACGCTCTTTTGCGTATCGTAATGCGGTATCATAACAATCCATAGCGGCACCAATGGCTCCCCATGCGATACCATATCGAGCAGAATCCAAACATCCCAACGGTGCTCCAAGCCCGCTTTTATTAGGCAATAAATTTTCTTTTGGAACTTTTACATTATCAAATATCAACTCTCCTGTTGCAGATGCTCGCAGTGACCATTTATTATGTGTTTCTGGAGTGGTAAACCCTTCCATACCCCTTTCTACTACTAACCCATAAATCCTTCCTTCTTCATTTTTTGCCCATACTACTGCAATATCTGCAAATGGAGCATTAGATATCCAAAGTTTAGCTCCATTTAAAAGGTAATGATCTCCCATATCTTTAAAATTAGTAGTCATCCCTCCCGGATTAGATCCATGATCCGGCTCTGTAAGGCCAAAACACCCTATAAACTCTCCCGATGCCAATTTAGGCAAATATTTTTTTCGTTGTTCTTCAGAGCCATACTTCCAAATAGGATACATTACTAATGAGGATTGTACAGAAGATGTAGACCGCACACCAGAGTCTCCTCGTTCTATTTCTTGCATAATCAAACCATAACTTATCTGGTCTAATCCAGCTCCGCCATATTCCTCTGGTATATAAGGACCAAAAGCTCCAATTTCTGCAAGCCCGCTAATAATTTGCTTAGGAAACTCTGCTCGTTGTGCAAAATCTTCTATAATAGGAGACACTTCGCGTTTTACCCAACTACGAGCAGCATCTCTAACCATTTTATGTTCCTCGCTTAACAATTCGTCTAGCTGGTAATAATCTGGCGCCTGGAATAAGTCTGGTTTCATCTGTTTTTTTATTTATTGTTTTTCAACAGCAAGATATAATATACATAATCATTATTTTGCTCTATACTATCATAGATCAAAAATTTTGTCATGTCCTATTACGTAATCTTTTCAAATATTTTCAAAAGGCACTGTACACTAGTGCTAAACAAATGTAGGTAATGAAAAAAAAGCAACCAATTTTTTTGTCATTTTTAAAACCAACAGATCATTATTATGATAAATTTAATCTATTTGAATCAAAAAAGACTTAATACATAACCATTATATGTATTTTTTCTTTAAAAAAAGGTCAATTTGATTTTTTTTGTAAAACAAAAATTATTGCAATCTATTCTATTTGAAAAAAAGCAAACCTGATTTGTTCTTTTTTATGCTTATCCTTTTTTTAGTCCTAAAGATTACACTGAAATTCGTGTACAAATTCCGCAACTTATAGTTTTTTTCTACACAAAACCTTGTTTCCAAAAAACACAATAAAGCTTCAGTGTAACATACAAATAACTGAGCAACAATTATTTAAAAACAATTCAATACTCCGTTGTCCAAGTGGCATAATTATTCCTTTAGATAAAAGCATAACAGTATATATACAAAGAATATTAAAACTTAAATTTATAAAAATGAAAAATTTATTTGTATTACCAGTATTAGCTTTTGGATTATTTGCAGGAACTCAAACTATAAATGCTCAAGAAGTAGCGTTTAATGACAATGCAGAGATAATTATACCTATGCAAGATAAATATATTGATCTTGCCGTTGAAAACCTACCTCAACCAGTTCTGGATGCTGTAGCAAAAGATTATGCAGGAGCTACAATTGAAAGTGCCGGTGCTAAAGAAGATGCATCAGAATTCAAATTGATAATAAAGCAAGGTGATAAAGAGATGGAAGTTTACTGCGATGCAGATGGAAACTGGGTTTCTAAAAAATAAACTTCATTGAAAATTAAGAGTTTTACTTTATGACAAAAAAGTTAAACTTTGTAGAGTGATTGAATTTAGAAAAGGAAGGTTGCAATATATCTTCCTTTTTTTATA
This sequence comes from Aquimarina sp., assembly GCF_977115655.1. Taxonomy (NCBI): domain Bacteria; kingdom Pseudomonadati; phylum Bacteroidota; class Flavobacteriia; order Flavobacteriales; family Flavobacteriaceae; genus Aquimarina; species Aquimarina sp. Next base: position 43,400 of record NZ_CDSBKO010000015.1, on the reverse strand, counting down.
TGCTTGTTTTACAGTATTTTATATTAGAAATAGTTTTTTACATTTTTACATAAAAATCTTTGGTAAGGTTAATATATGCCTGGGTATATTGGTGTCTGGAGTTTTCTATAATTAACTCATCTGGTTCAAAATATTGTCGTTCTTTCCCTAATAACAACAAACTTCTTTTAATTTCAGAAGATGGCGTTCCTTTTACACGGGTAATTTTTTGAGGAAACAAACCTGCTTGTTCAGCTATAGTAAGAATCCTTTCTTCTTCTTTATATGGTAAGATTAATGCAAATTGCCCTTTATCCGACAACAATTTTGCTCCTCCTGTTAACAAATGTTCAAAAGGCAAAGCATCTTCAAATCTGGCTATATCTCTTTTTAGGTCAGAAGATTTATACTCTTCTACATAAAAAGGAGGATTACTAATCAATAAATCGTATGTATCCTCTATTTCTTCTACAAATTCCTGAAATGATGCATGGTAGCAAAACAACCGGTCTCCCCAAAAAGATTCTTCAAAATTTTCGACTGCCTGTTCATAAGCATCTGCATCTATTTCCAGAGCATCAATAATCTCTGCATGGCAACGTTGTGCTGCCATTAATGCAATCACCCCTGTTCCCGTTCCTATATCTAAAACAGAAATTACAGATTCTTTGATTGGTACCCAGGCACCAAGTAGTACGCCATCTGTGCCAATTTTCATTGCACAACGATCCTGCTGAACGGTAAATTCTTTGAATTGAAAAGGCTTATTCATAGCAATAACATATCCTAAACATGTTTTTATACTTTTTTATCAGGATTTGCAATTGGCTAGAGATATAAATCAATTAATCCTTCAGGGGTTTCTACATAAATGATCTTGGATCCTCTATCTATTTTGCCTATAAATTCATCATTCATAGGAATAAGAATTTCTACACCATCCCGATCCACCTCAAACAAAGCTTGAGCTGTTGAATCGTTAACGGCCTTGATAACCCCTACTTTTCCAAAATTAATATCCCGGATCGTAAATCCAATAACTTCATGATAGTAAAACTGATTTCCTTCCAGTTTTGGCAATAATGTAAGTGGAAGGTAAATATCTGCTTTCATGAGGTCGTCTGCATCTTCTTCTGAATCTACATCCTCAAATTTTACTCGTAGTAAATCACTTTTATGTAGTGAGCTTTTATCTATAAAAAAAGGAACCAGATTGTTGTTATAATCAACAAAAACTGATTCCATTTTTAAATAACTTTCGGGCTCATCGGTATCTAATTTAATCAATACCTCCCCTTTAAAACTAAATTTACTTACGATTTTTCCTAGATAGAAGCATTCTTCTTTCTTCATCGTTAATAATGCAACTATTCTTCCTCGTTGCCAGCTTCTTCTGTTACTTCTTGTGCTTCAGCTTCAGCAGCGGCAGCAGCTTCTAAGGCTTTTGCTTCTGCTTCACGTTTAGCATTTACTTCTTTTTCAGCTTCTAAGGCTTTTGCTTTAGCATCTGCTTCTGCTTTTGCCAACTCATCTTTCTTAGCACTAACCGATCCTTCTTTCTTAGATAACCAAGCATTAAATTTCTCTTCTGCTTGCTCTTCTGTTAAAGCTCCTTTTTTTACACCACCAGCAAGGTGGTTTTTCAATAAAGCTCCTTTATAAGACAGGATAGCTTTTGCTGTATCGGTAGGTTGCGCTCCATTTTGCAACCATTTTACAGCTCCATCAACGTTTAAATCGATTTGTGCAGGGTTTGCGGTTGGATTGTAAGTACCTAATTTTTCAAGAAATCTACCATCTCTTTTTGCTCTAGCATCTGCTGCTACGATCCAGTAAAAAGGTTTCCCTTTTTTACCATGTCTCTGTAATCTAATTTTAACAGGCATAAAAATTAATTTTTGGGTACGCGACCCTATTCATAATTAAGGGCGCAAATATAGTTCTTTTTAATCAAAAAAAGCCTATGAATCAAAAGTTTATTACTTCACAAATATTATTCACTCCCCCCTTCCTTGCATAGATATATAACCAGAAGAAAAAAAACAATATCCTACCAGAACAAGTTCTCCTTCAGATTAGCAAAATATATTTTGTTTTGGGGGAAAGTCCCGAGGAATTAAAACTAAACATCTGTCTGATTTTATAAAATCTACCATCTGAACAAAATACTTTTTACAAGTAATTTATTATGTTTTGTGTATTTCGTCGATAAAATATGCGTTTTTTCGATAAAAAAATTGCTTTATAGGTTTTTTCTCTCTATCTTTGTAAGAATGAATACGTTATGGTTAAGCCATAAAAAATTATGACAAAACCCCAAAGCCTATGACCAAAAAAATTACTCTACTATTTATACTTATCTGCTTATTTTTAATTTCTTGTTCTACAGATATAGAAATCAATGATCCTGCCTTGCAAGCAAAAATTGATGGAGAACTGTTTAGGTCTTCCTTTAAAAAAGCTGTTATCTATGATGACGGTACTTTGGTTATATCAGGAAGCTCAGGAGATAAATCTATAAGTTTTACCACTACTTCTACCAAAGTAGGAACTTATATGATATCCCAAAATACTATAGACGAGATAAGTTTTAAAAACGATAAACTACAATTTGTTTCTAAAAATCAAGAAACCGAAGGTGAAGTAACTATTACAGAGGTTTACAATAATGAAATTTCTGGAAAATTTAATTTCAAAAACCTTAAAGACGAAAATGGCAACATATCCAATTTTAGCGATGGATGGTTTTACAGACTACCTTTGGAAAATGGAATAATCGAAGAAGAAACAACAGAACAAATTAATCCATGCTTACTCAATGCATCTTTAACAGCAATGGTCAATGGTTCTGAAATGATCACTGACAATCACAGTGCCAGCCTTTATGGAGTAGATAATGCATCTATATTAATTAAAGCAGCAAACGAAAATCAAGAGATTATCATAGTATTTAAGGCAGATGTAACCCCGGGACAATATTCCCTTACAGGATCCGGAGATTTTAGTGCCTCTTATGCGCTAAATAACGATAAATCTTCTGCTTTATCGGGACAAATTATTATTACTAATCACGACATCAATACCAAATGTATAAGCGGAAGTTTTGAATTTAATACCCGAAGTAATGCTCAAATATCAGAAGGTTTCTTCGAATTTGGTTATTAAATCAATAATCCCAGAGCAAGCTCACGAGGTATGCCCCCAAAAGTATATTTTGTTTTGAGGCAAGCCCCAGAAATTAAACCTTAAATAAGGAATTAAGGTTGCCAAAAAATTATGCTAGCTCAACTTTGCCTGTAAAAAGCGATCATTATTAAAATGATCGCTTTTTTTATGTTTTTACTTTAAAAATTACCTGCGAAATTGCTCGTTAATAATTCTGAATAACTTTTTAAAAGAATGAATTAGTATTTTGGCTATTTTTGAAAGTCCTTTGCATAAGGATGATTTCTGAAAAAAAACACCTCTTTTTATGTACTTAGTCTTTGATACTGAAACCACAGGGTTACCAAAACGATGGGATGCCCCAATTAGTGACACCGATAATTGGCCAAGATGTATTCAAATAGCATGGCAGTTACATGACGCTATGGGAAACTGTATAGAACATCAAGACTATTTGGTAAAACCCGAAGGATTTAATATCCCGTACGATGCCGAAAAAATTCATGGTATTTCTACCGAGTTGGCAGAAAAAGATGGAATACCTCTAAAAGAAGCTCTTGAAAAATTTAATATTGCCCTTTCCAAAACAAAATTTATTGTAGGGCAAAATGTAGGTTTTGATGTTAACATCATGGGGGCAGAGTTTTATCGCCTTGGTGTAAAAAACATATTACAAGATCTTCCTGTACTGGACACCTGTACAGAAACTACAGCACAGTTATGCCAGATCCCCGGAGGCCGTGGAGGTAAATTTAAACTACCAACGCTTACCGAGTTGCACCAGTATCTTTTTGGGGTTGCATTTGGTGAAGCGCATAATGCTACCGCCGACGTAGAAGCCACCACCAGATGTTTTCTGGAATTGATCAGAAAACAGGTTTTTACTGCAGAAGAACTGGATGTAAAACCAGGGTATTTTCAGGATTTTTCTGAGGCTAATCCCGAAACCATTCAGTTAATAGGGTTAAAACATATCAATCTCAAAAAAGCTTCTAAAAAAATAAGAGAAGCGCTTGCTCAAAAAGACTCTTCTGATTTATCTCAAAAAGAGATCAATGATAATGTTGCTGCTCTGGACGAAGTTAATTTTGTTCATTTGCATAATCATACTCAGTTTTCTATCCTTCAATCTACGACTAGTATTCCTGACCTGATAAAAGTAACTGCACAACATAAAATGAATGCGGTTGCTATGACAGATCATGCAAACATGATGGGGGCTTTTCATTTTGTACAAGCAATTTCTAACCATAACAAAAGTGTAATTGCCGCTAATACTGAAGCAATAGAAAATGCACAACTGCCTGAAGGTATTGAAATAAAACCAATAGTAGGTTGTGAGTTTTTTGTCTGTGAAAACCACACCGATAAATCCAGAAAAGACAATGGATATCAAATAGTTATGCTGGCCAAAAACAAAAATGGGTATCACAATTTAGCAAAAATGTCTTCTACCGGATTTGTAAACGGGTTTTATTATCTTCCCCGTATCGACAAAAAAGTAATCCAGCAGTACAAAAAAGATATTATTGTTCTTACCGGAAATTTATATGGAGAAGTCCCAAGCAAGATACTTAATATAGGTGAAAAACAAGCAGAAGAAGCTTTACTGTGGTGGCATAAAGAATTTGGTGATGATTTATATATTGAGATCATGCGCCATAACCAAGAGGATGAAAACAGAGTTAACCCTGTACTACTGGAACTTGCCAAAAAACACAATATCAAAACTGTAGCAACCAATAATACATATTATTGTGAAAAAAAAGATGCTAATGCACATGACATTCTTTTGTGTGTAAAAGACGGTGAAAAACAAGCAACCCCAATTGGTCGTGGCAGAGGATATAGATACGGGCTACCAAACCAGGAATACTATTTTAAGTCTCAGGAAGAGATGAAAAACCTCTTCAAAGATATTCCTGAAAGTATTATAAATATTCAGGAGATCGTAGACAAAATAGAACCTTACGAGCTTGCCAGAGACGTGTTGTTACCCGCATTTGATATCCCAAAAGAGTTTCAGGATAACGAAGACAAGATTGACGGAGGTAAACGTGGCGAAAATAAATATTTAAGGCATATAACTTATGAAGGTGCCAAAAAAAGATATGCAGAGATAACCCCCGAGATCGATGAGCGTTTGGATTTTGAACTAAAAGTAATCGAAAAAACAGGATATCCCGGATATTTTTTAATTGTTGAAGACTTCATTCGTGCCGCCAGAAATATGGATGTGTCTGTAGGTCCTGGTCGGGGATCTGCCGCAGGATCAGCAGTAGCCTATTGTTTGTGGATTACAAATCTGGATCCCATTAAATATGATTTACTTTTTGAGCGTTTTCTTAATCCGGATCGTGTAAGCATGCCCGATATCGATATCGATTTTGATGATGAAGGCCGAGGACGCGTTATGGATTACGTGATTAATAAATATGGCGCTAACCAAGTTGCCCAAATCATTACCTATGGTACTATGGCTGCCAAATCCTCGATACGGGATACAGCAAGAGTACTAGACCTGCCCCTTAGTGATGCAGATCGTATTGCAAAACTTATCCCCAATATGTCCAAATTAGGAAAGATTTTTGGGGTAGACGAAGCAACTCTAAAACAAAAATTCAGAAGCGAAGAGCTTGAAAAAGTTAATGAACTTCTTAATATCGCAGAAGGCAATGATCTCGAAGCTGAAGCGCTAAATCAAGCCAGAATACTGGAAGGATCTGTTAGAAATACAGGAATCCACGCGTGTGGAGTAATTATCACCCCAGATGATATTACCAAATTTGTTCCTGTAGCACTAGCCAAGGATTCTGATATGTACTGCACCCAGTTTGATAACTCTGTGGTAGAAAGTGCGGGTCTGCTAAAAATGGATTTTTTGGGGTTAAAAACACTAACCCTAATCAAAGACACTGTTAAAATTGTAAAAGCAAAGCATAATATTGAGCTCGATCCTGAAAATTTTCCTCTGGATGATGAAAAAACGTATGCTCTTTTCCAAAGAGGAGAAACTGTAGGGGTGTTTCAATACGAATCCCCCGGGATGCAAAAATATATGAAAGAGCTTAAACCAACTGTTTTTGCTGATCTTATTGCAATGAATGCTTTATACCGCCCTGGTCCTCTGGAGTACATCCCTAGCTTTATTAACAGAAAACATGGTACAGAAGAGATTATATATGACCTTGAAGCGTGTGAAGAGTATCTAAAAGAAACCTACGGAATCACAGTGTATCAGGAGCAAGTAATGCTTCTTTCTCAAAAACTTGCCGATTTTACCAAAGGTGAGGCCGACGTTTTGCGTAAAGCAATGGGGAAAAAACAAAAAGCGGTTTTGGATAAAATGAAACCTAAATTTATCCTACAAGCTTCTGAAAAAGGGCATGCCGAAGATAAATTAGAAAAAATATGGAAGGACTGGGAAGCATTTGCAGCGTATGCATTTAACAAATCCCACTCTACTTGTTATGCCTGGATTGCATACCAAACAGCATATCTTAAAGCACACTACCCCGCAGAATATATGGCAGCCGTTCTTTCCAATAACATGAACGACATTAAACAAGTTACGTTCTTTATGGAAGAATGCAAACGTATGAAACTAGATGTACTTGGCCCGGACGTAAACGAATCTTACCATAAATTTTCGGTAAATAAAGATGGTGCTGTTCGCTTTGGAATGGGAGCCGTTAAAGGTGTAGGAACTGGTGCTGTAGCTACTATAGTAGAAAACAGAAAAGAAAGCGGTCCTTATAGATCTATTTTTGATCTGGCAAAGCGTATTGATCTTCGTGCCGCAAACAAAAAAGCTTTTGAAAGCTTAGCTTTGGCAGGAGGTTTTGATTCTTTTGCAGACACACACAGAGGCCAGTATTTTCATGAAGAAGGAGACGGGGTTACTTTTCTGGAAAAAGCCATGCGGTACGGATCAAAATTTCAGGAAAGCGAAAACTCATCACAAGTTAGCTTATTTGGAGAAGCCAGTGATGTACAAATCCCTGAACCCATCGTTCCTCCCTGTGAAGAATGGGGAACCATGGAAAAATTAGCACGAGAAAAAGAAGTAGTAGGAATATACATTTCTGGTCACCCATTAGACGACTTTAAATATGAAATGAAATACTTTTGCAATGGCACCCTGCATAACTTTGCAGATCTGGAAAACAACCTTAATCGCGAAATTTCTTTCGGAGGTGTAATTACTACGGTAGAGCACCGCACATCAAAAAACGGTAAAGGATGGGCTACATTTATAATTGAAGACTATAATACAGCACACGAATTCAGAGTTTTTGGGGAAGAATATCTAAAACATCGTCCATTTTTGGTAAAAAGCACCTTTGTATATGTCAAAGCTTTTATAAAAGAAGGATGGGTAAATCGGGATACCGGTAAAAAAGGTGACCCAAGGATACAGTTTAATAGTTTTCAACTACTGCATGATGTTATGGAAAGCTATGCCAGAAAGCTAACCATACAATTAGATATTAATGAGCTGTCTGACTCCAGAATTGATGGTTTGAAAGAATTATTGACCGAGCATAACGGAGACCATACCCTAAACTTTGTTATTTATGAAATGGCAGAACAATTAAAACTACACATGCCCAGCAGAAAACAAAAAGTAAACATTTCGCCCGACTTACTTACAGCTTTAGAAGATGAATCTATATATTATAAACTCAATTAAAAATAAAACAACAATCTCTGATCTATAAATATATCCAAATATGGATCTTTTTTAAAGATGGTATACCTTATTAATATTATATTCGGTATCAGTAAATACAATAACCCTATAACCAAAAGAAATATTAGATATATAGGCTTTCGTAGAATTATTGACTAATTTTACATATATTATGCACACTATGTGTAAGCTTTGGTCGAATTATTGACTAATTTTGTAAACATTAAATATTTTTAAGATTAAAAAAAAAATACTATGGCACTAGAAATAACAGATGCAACTTTTGATGAGGTAGTACTTAAAAGCGAAAAACCAGTATTGGTGGATTTTTGGGCAGCTTGGTGTGGTCCATGTAGAATGGTAGGTCCTATCATAGAACAAATTAGCGAAGAATATGACGGAAAAGCTATTGTTGGCAAAGTAGATGTTGATACTAATCAGGAATTTGCCGCCAAATATGGTGTAAGAAATATTCCTACAGTATTGGTTTTCCAAAATGGAGAAGTAGTTGGGCGTCAAGTAGGTGTCTCTCCTAAAAGTGTATATGCAGAAGCATTAGATTCTCTATTATAAAAAAACATTACTTATAATAAACATAAGGTTTGACATCAAAGTCAAGCCTTTTTTTATGAATACTAATTTTGTATATGTATATTGGTATCGTTAATACCATTTACAATTTGAATTTACCATAATAAAATGTTCTTTTTTTATCTCAGTTTCAGAATAAAAATAAACCGTAGCCCTGCTATGCTTGATTTTTTTTCTTTACTGAAACAAAAAAATCTTAATTTTCTTTTCCAGTAAACTCAAACCACAAATGGTATAACATATCAAAAAAACCTTCACTTAAAAAAAACTCTGACATGAATATTCAACAAGAGATAAATAAAACAGGAGGATTTACCAATCTGGAACTCCTTGCAAAACAAGTTGTAGAAGGTTTTATTTCGGGTATGCACAAAAGTCCTTTTCATGGTTTTTCTGCAGAGTTTGCAGAACATAAAGTGTATAATAACGGAGAAAGCACGAAGCACATAGACTGGAAACTTTTTGCCAAAACAGACAAACTTTTTACCAAACGATATGAAGAAGAAACCAATCTAAGATGTCACATTATCATTGATAATTCATCTTCTATGCACTACCCAAAAGTAAAAGAACATCATTTAAAGTCTTTAAACAAGATTAGCTTTTCTGTTTTGGCAACTGCATGTTTAATGAACATTTTAAAAAAACAACGGGACGCCATAGGATTAAGCATCTACAGTAATGAATATGACTATTATGCCCCCGAAAAAGGTAGTGAAAGGCATCATCAAATGTTGCTTAGTAAGTTAAATGAAACTATTATTAACCCCTCTGAAAATAAAGATACAGACACCTTTAAATTCTTGCATTTAATTGCCGAAAAAATACATCGCAGATCTTTGATTTTTTTATTTACAGATATGCTACAGGCAACTTCTGATCCGGAAAAATTATTTGAAGCCCTTAGACATCTCAAATATAATAAGCATGAAGTTATACTTTTTCACACTTTTGACAGTGAAAAAGAATTAAGATTTAACTTTAGTAACCAACCTACCCGGTTTGTAGATATTGAAACTGGTGATTTTATTAATCTATATGCCGATAACATTAAAGAAAATTACCAAAAAGCAGTGTCTTCATACTTTTATGATTTAAAAATGAAATGCACACAGTACGGCATAAAGTATGTAGAAGCAGATACTACAAAAGATTTTAATAAAATATTGACCACATACTTTGTTGAAAGACAGAAATTTGGATAACCCAAGCAAAATAAAATGAAAAAAAAATGAAAAAACATTTGTGAGAATCAAAATGAGGTGTATATTTGCATCCGCAATACGGCCTTGGTCTGGTAGTTCAGTTGGTTAGAATACCTGCCTGTCACGCAGGGGGTCGCGGGTTCGAGTCCCGTCCAGACCGCAAAATTGCTAAAAGCTTCAATGTATATTGAAGCTTTTTTTTAGCAAGAAAATGTTGTGTTGTTCCCGAGCATATTCGGGATGGTTTTGTAGAAAACCGATGAGAAGCTTTTCCATAAATTTGGAGAGGCTTTTTTTAATGATTATAAAAAAGACCCTCCAAATTTATGAAAGGTCTTTACATTTTTTAACTCAATTCTTTATTTCGAATCCCTTATTAAGATACTCATTACCAGATTTTTACTTAGATATATATTTTCAGAAGTATACCTCCTGAGCTTGCTTTGAGATTATTGATTTTAGTGCTATCTTTTTTATATAGTTTAGTTGATCGAAAAAATCTATGACCAATATGATTTATAACTCAATTTTATGGAATGATACAACATATTCTATAATAAAGATATCTCTAATCTATGGTTACCTAATAATATCTAATTTAACTCTAATAGCATCTGGATCATAAAAGTCTGAATCTCCTGCATAACCTGTAGAGCCTCCTCCTTGTGATAACCATGGTGTATACTTAGCAACTCCTTTATGTGAAGAATTAGTTCCATTATCGGTTAATTGTACTCCAAATCGAACGTCTTCTACAGTCAAACCATTAAATGGTCTTGTTTCTATCTTAAACCGAACAGCATCAAAATCATAGGAGTCTGAATCTGTTGCCCAAGAAGACCATCCTCCCCCTTGACTAGCCCATGGAGTATATCTAACCCTACCAGCTCCATTTCCAGAACTTCCTCCATCTGATAATTGGATAGCTATTCTAAAATCTAGATTCTTCAGATTTTTCACTGTTCTGGTCAATAACTCTAACACAATCCAATCTGGATCATAGTTATCTGAATCTCCTCCCCATTCTGACCACTGATTTTGTTTATCGGCAACCCATCCTGGAGCTTCAACATTCCCTATATCATTCCCTATACCCCGGTCTCCTAAATAAAACTTAAGTTTTATATCTCTATTTGCCCCACTCGCGGTTTTTGATACTTCTTTATTTGGTTCATATAGTTCGTCATCTACATTTGACTGGCACGAAGTAATAAAAACAAAAATAAATAATGCCAATTTTGGTAAGTAATTAAAATACTTTTCTCTGAATGTTGTTTTCATAATAGCTATGTTTAATATAAATTGTTGGTTAATTTTTCTTTGGCATAAATCTTTTTATGCCTTTTAAAGAGTTATAAATTCATATTTAAAGCTACTTATTTGTCTCTACAATTTAATGTGGTTTCACCTCAATTAACACTCAAAATATTCAAAAAAAAAGCACCATTCAATATCTCTAAAAATCAACACATTACATTTTGACTTATTAATTATTACACAAAAATACTAGTGAGAAATTATAAAAACTTGTGCAACACTCTTATTTCTATTAAAAAAAAGCCAACACTTTAAGTTCAGGCAATCTTTTCGTTATAAAAACACTCTATAATTCAGGTTATTTACACAAAACACTTATACACCTAAAAAACAAGCGATTAAACCGTCTCAAAACTACGTGTAAGCCGTCTTAATCATGATTTAAGACAGGTATTCCTTGAATTCTCTGCTTGTTCTGGATACTTTCGTTGACTTAAATAAACACAAAATCAACAATCATGAAAAAAAAATTAAACAGTTTAATTTTATTAACAATGATGTTTATACTTTCTTCTTATGGGCAAGAAAAGTATAACATTATTCAAAACGGAGGCAACGGAATGGCTCCAAGAGCTATCGATTTTGAAGCTACTCAAAATATAGCCAAAAAATCTTCATCTTTTTCTTCTCCAGAAAATTTTATGACAGAACACTTTGGTACAGTATCAGGACAAGGGGTTATTGTTTCAGATGTTATCAAAGATGAGTTAGGGTTTACACATTACCGCTTACAACAATCTATTAATGGGATTCCTGTAGAGAGTTCTATGTATTTGATCCACGTTAAAAACGGGCAGGTAACTTCTGCCAACGGAGAGTGGTTTACAGCAACTCCTGCTAAATCTTTTGCAAAAAGCAGTAGTTTATCTTCTGCCCAGGCATTACAAAAAGCAAAAGATGTAATAAAAGCTAAGCAATATGTTTGGGAAGCCAGAGTTCCCAGAACTAAAAACGAAACCTTCAGAGGCGAAAAAGTTGGTGATGAAGGAGAGTTGGTATACATCACTAAAAACAATGCAATGAATGCCGATGCATTGAGATTAGCATACAAATTCGACATGTATTCTGTAGAGCCTTTTGGGCGTAAAGAAGTTTTTGTAGATGCCTCAAATGGCGATATTCTTTTTATTGAGGAAAAAATACACCATGTAGATGGCACTACAGACACAGGGTTCTATGGTCCTCAAAACATTACGGTTACACAAAATGGCAACCGTTTTGAAATGAGACAATCTGGTGATAGAAAGCTTGCTTTGTATGATATGCAGGGGGCAGAAATTAGAGTAAATTTTCAAGGATCAGCTATTGAGCCTACAGGTTCTCCAATTTACTCTAGCCAAACTAAAGATTTTAGAATTGGTGGAGCGCAAAACTACAGAACAGCTGCATATTGGGGAGCAGAGAAAACCTGGGATATGTTTAAAAACGAGTTTAACCGTTCTAGTTATGACAATAGAGGAAGCAATATTAACATATATGTAAACGGAGGCGGACGACATGCTAATGATAATGCTTTTTGGTCTGGTACCTGGATGCATTATGGAAATCCTAAGGATTATTTTCAAGGCTCACCTATTACCCCATTAGATGTTGTAGGTCATGAGATGACACATGGTGTTACTCAGGAATCCGGAGCCATGGTATATCAAGGAGAATCCGGAGCGCTTAATGAATCGTATAGTGATATATTTGGGTCTTTGGTAGAGTATTATACCTTTAACAAAGTAGTAGATGCTAAGGTTTGGAAATTAGCCGATAAACACGAAGATTCAAAACTAAAAAGAGACCTTTCTAACCCTAAACTGCATAGACAACCTGATACGTATAATGGTACCAACTGGGCACCAACTTCACAAGGTTCTGCAGATAATGGAGGAGTGCATACCAACAGTGGTGTAATGAACCATTGGTTCTATATCGTATCTCAAGGAGCAAAAGGATCTAATGATAGCGGAACTAATTATGATGTAGAAGGTATTGGTATCGAAAAAGCAGGAAAAATTGCATATCGCTCTCTAACGAATTATTTAACAAGAAGTTCGAAATACGCTGATGCCCGAAATGCAGTAATTAATGCCGCTAAAGATTTATACGGTGCCAATTCTTGTGAAATAAAAGTTGTAACTAACGCTATGAATGCTGTAGGTGTTGGTGCTAAGTTTACCGGTAATGCCAACTGTGGCGGCGGCGGTGATTGCTCTGCTGTAAGTGGGGTAGCAACATCTAATGTTACTAAAAACGGTGCTACAATTAACTGGAATGCCGTTACAGGTATCTCTACATACACTTTTGAGTACAAAAAAGCTGCAGATGCATCTTATACAGCATCTTCTGTAACAGGTACCAGCAAAACATTAGACGGGTTAACAGAAAATACTGCATACGAAGTACGTTTAAAATATGCTTGTACCAATGGTGAAACTGCGCCATACTCAACTATAGTAAAATTTACTACTGCAACAGATGGTGGCGGTAATTGTAATGCTGTTACAGGCGTTAACTCATCTAACATTACCATAAACTCTGCAACAGTAAGCTGGACAGGTGTAAGTGGTGTATCCAACTATACTTTTGAGTATAAAAAAGCCGCAGATGCTTCATATACAGCTTCTACAGTTTCTGGAGTTACTACTAACCTAACAGGCTTAGCAGCAAACACCAAATATGAAGCGCGAGTAAAATACACCTGTTCTACAGACGGTGGTACAGATCCTTGTGCCGGGGTACCAGCACATCAGGCAGGTAATCCATACCAAGTAGGTGATAAAGTTACGTACCAGGGATATTTATTTGAGAGAACAAGCTCTGGCTGGAAACAACTTGGCCGATGTGGAGCGACTGGTGGTAATCAGGTAGATGCACCTTACTCTGCTGTAATAAGTTTTACCACACTAGAAGACACAAATGGCAATAACTGTGATACCATTCCGGAGTATCAACCGGGAGGCAACTACACTATTGGAGCCAAAGTAAAATATTTTGGTACCATATACCAGTTAACCGCTTCAGGTTGGGTAGTTATTGGTTCTTGTGATTCTTTCTTTTTTGCTTCAGCATTCAGAAATGTGTCAGGAAACTCTACTGGATTTAATGTATATCCAAATCCAGCATCAAACGATCTTAACATATCTTTTAATTCTTTAGATACTGTTTCTGAGATCAGAATTGTTAATATACTAGGAGAAATAGTATATAACCAAGAAGTGAAATCAACTTTAGGAAACAATACCGTAAAGGTAGATGTATCGAGATTAAATCCTGGAATTTACTTTGTGAAGAGAGGAAATCAAGATGTGAAAAAGGTGATTATTAAATAGTAAGTTATTTGTGTAGTTAATATTTAAGCTAACTCTCTAACTCAACTTAGACTTTAGCAGAAAGAAACCGCTTGGGAATATTTTCCCGGGCGGTTTTATTTTAATTCCTTAATAAATTATCCCAGATACCCTAAAAATTTAAAATAAGAACATCAAAAACGGCCATGAATCTATATTCTATAACCTATCGCCAACTCTCTTTAAAATTAGATAGCATCCTAATTTAAACTCTCCAAATAATCTGAAGGAGAGATCCCTACAACATCTTTAAAGTTTTTATAAAAAGAAGCTCTCGAATTAAATCCAGCCTCCTTAGCTAATGCCGTATTGCTGTATTTTTGATATTTCTCTGATTCTATAAGCATTTTAAATTCTTCAACTCTGTAATGATTAAGATACATGTTAAAGTTTTTATACTCCATCTTATTGATAGCTTTAGAAATAAGACGGCTCGACTCTCCCACTCTTTTTGCAAAAGTTTTTAACGTCATATCCGGGTCCAGAAAAGCTTTTTCCTCTACCATACATCGTTCTATTGCTTTGGAAACCCGCTCATAAATTTCCTTATTTTCTTCTTGTTTGCGTTTGGATAACTTTACTTCCTTTTCTGATGTTATATTAACAATGTTAATTTGCATCAAACTTCCTATGGTACAATAATACAGCAGCAACAAACCAAGACCATCAAGCACAAATCGTATATTATCCCCTTGAAACGAAGTGATCATAGTGCCTAATGCAATTAAATGGTAAACAATAAATACTACACAAAATATAGTCATCCATACTAAAGATTTATATTTTACATCTGTATAAAAAAAAGGCAAAAACTTATTATGATCTTTGACAACCAGTATCGTTCTTGCACACATATAAAGTATAAAAATAACAGAAGAAAATAAATCAAAAAGTAAAAGCAATTCATATTCTATAGGAAGTATAATATTAGGGCTTCTAAATACCTTAATAAAGATTACAGAAAACACACAAAACTCAAATATTGCCGGGATATAGTAGCTATATTTATTTTTAATCTCAATACCGGTAGTCTTTGTAACATAAAAAAAAATGAAAACCATATTCAAAAAATTGAAGGAGAAGGGATTATAACTCTTAATTGTTTCTTCCATATCCCACAACAACACAAAACTCAACAATTCAACACAAATAGAAGCAAAGAAAAACCCCAGATACCTATTTATTTTTGGTTTTTTGGATTTATAAAAAAATAAAATCAAGGCAACAATCAAGGATTGTATTCCTAAAGCCAAATAGAATATATATAAAGTATCCATTATAAAAAGTAAAAATATTGATGCGTTAAAAAATGATTTTCTAAAGTTAAAAAACTCCTAAATATATATGCTTTTTTGTTTTTTTTCACATTTATGCCTTGTACATTAAACGAAAGAATGCACGATATATTGATCAATATTATTTTTAGAAGCACTTTAATGCCGCTATGAAGCCTAACGGGTGCCCTAATTTAAACTCTCAAAATAATCTGAAGGAGAAATCCCTGCAATATCTTTAAAGTTTTTATAAAAAGAAGCTCTCGAATTAAATCCGGCCTCCTTAGCTAATGCCGTATTGCTGTATTTTTGATATTTCCCTGATTCTATAAGCATTTTAAATTCTTCAACTCTATAGTGATTAAGGTACATGTTAAAGTTTTTATACTCCATCTCATTAATAGTTTTAGAAATAAGACGGCTCGGTTCTCCCACTTTTTTCGCAAAAGCTTTTAACGTCATATCCGGATCCAAAAAAGCTTTTTCCCCTAACATACATTGCTCTATTGCTTTAGAAACCCGTTTATAGATTTCCTTATTTTCTTCTTGTTTACGTTTTGATGATTCTACCTTGCTTTTGGACGTGATGTTAACAATATTGATTTGCATCAAACTTCCTATGGTAAAATAATATAACAACAATAAAGATAAACTATCAGATGCCGTTGTTATATATGTAGTATCCGGTAAAACGATCACAGACAATACTGCTATTATATGATAAGCAATAAATACAATACAGAATATAGTTAACCATAACAAAGATTTATATTTTGTATCCGTATAAAAAAAGGGCAAAAAAGTAGTATGGCTTCTAATAACCAATAGTGTTTTGATACACATATACACAATAAAAATTGAGCAAGAAATTATATAAGAGTACAAAAACATTATGCTATTATAAGAATATACTAAATCCGGGGTTTCATTTACTTTAATAAAAAACAAGGACAAAATACAGAACTCTAGTATGCCCGGAATATAATACCAATACTTGTTCCTGATTTCAATACCCGAAGTCTTTATAGCATAGAGATAAATAAAAACCATATTCAAAAAATTAAACCTAAAAGGGTTATATGATGCTATATATGGATCAACATCTTGCATTAAAGTATAACTGAATAACTCAATACTAAGAAAAATGAAAAAAAAACCTAAATATTTATTTACCTTTTGTTTTTTAGATTTATAAAAAAGTAAAATTAAAGCAACTATCAGGGATTGTATCCCCAAGGCTAAGTAGAAAACAAATATCGTATCCATAAAAAGTTGAGTTTTGTGTGTGTTTTTGCAAAATACCTATTTTTTTCACAAATTTTATACCAAGTATGCAACAAAACTCACAACATAGTTTCTGCACATACCATATAAATAACCTGTATATATAAATATTATTATGCAAAAAGATAGGCTTATAACACTCTTGACAAAGAATTTACTTGTTTTAAGGAAAAAAACTTTATAGAAAGAACAGGAAAATTTCTATAAACAAAAAAACGTACCCATATATTAAAAACGGTATTATAATGTTAGAAAATCAGTATTAAGGTAAGCTTGGATTGTATTTTCAAAAATATATTTTGTTTTCAAAACAAGTCTCCGGGAATTATCCAATTTAATTTTTTGATGATGTACGATTAAATTATTTTTTGAAGATTAAGGCAAAATACTTGTACCAAACTTGATCTGGTATCAAGAACAGGACTTATATTGAGTTAAGCTGAAATATAATTACAGTAAAATATTGTAATCCGTTTTATGTATTAGAAAATAAAATTAGTATTGGCTCTCTTAATAAAAGATTAAAACAATTGCCCCCAATTTTCCCATACTTTAATAATATAAAACACCACAAAACCAATAGAAACAATAAATTTAAGAAAAGTACCCGCCAAAAAACCTATAAACGAACCAAAAGCTGCTTTTAATGCCTTTGAAGACTCCCTGCTATCTTTTATAAGCTCTCCTAAAAAAGCACCAATAAAAGGACCAATAATGATCCCTAAAGGCCCCATAAATATAATACCAATAACAAGACCAATCGAGCTGCCTATCATACCATATTTTGTGCCTCCAAATCGTTTTGTACCTATGGCAGGAACGATATAATCCAAGACCCAAACCACAATAGATATTGCCAAGGTAATCCCTAAAAACATCCAGTTTTGAGGAATCGCATCTGTAAAATGAAGAATAAGCAATCCTATCCACGAAGTAAATGGTCCTGGCAATACAGGAAGAAAACTTCCTAATATGCCTAGGAGGCAAAATAAAAACCCTATAACCATTAATGCAATGTCCATGCCTTTTTACCTATATGACGCAAATGTTTCGTGTTTGTTACGATAACATGAATTAACCATAACTTTAGGTTATTAATTCCCCTGTCATTTATCAAGATTGTTTTTATTTCTTTTATTTGCAACCGCAAATACAAATAAACCAAAACATAGTTTAAAGCTACCCCAAAATTATGCGATATTTTTTAGTATTATTCGGATTAATGATCTGTTTTGTATCTTATTCTCAAGGAACCTCTACTACACTAAAATGTAATAAAGAAACAAACGAGCGTATTAGAAAAAATTGTATTACTACGGTAATACAAGAATTTGTAGATGCAAATTATAATGTTGAAGCAATAGCAATATATGCAAAACCCGGAACTAATCGAATTTATACCAGATTTAACGTTAATGAAGCAGGTAATATAACAGATATACAAGCAAAAGCATCTTCTTTAGAATTAGAACTAGAAGCCATAAGAGTCCTGCAATCTTTTCCGTATACTATCCCTACAATGAATATTTCTGGCAATGAAAATGAAATTTTTGAAGACACATATACCCTTCCTATTACATTTCAGGTTGACGCTATAGAAATAGATCTGTCCTCTCAAAAAAGAATAACAGGTAATGATTAATTTTTAATCATTACTTTCTTATACCATTTTAACTTTGAAATAGAGCGTATAGAAATTGAATTTATTTTTTAAGTATTCAAGGCAAAAAGCTTGTACCAGACTTGATCTGGTATCAAGCATAACTGTAGTTACGGTTATCTTTTTTAATGAAGAACAGATGAAAAAGAAATAATTTATTAGTGCTATTTCAAAGTTAAAATGGTATTAAACCTAAACAATTCATTTTTAGCTTTAAAGTAAGAAATAATAAATTTTATAACTAAATAATTAGTTTAAACTAATTATTTAGTTACAATATATATGAAACAACTTACAAAAGCCGAAGAAGAAGTAATGCAGCAATTATGGCAGCTACAAGAAGCCAATGTAGCTTCTGTAATAGAACAAATGCCTGACCCAAAACCTGCTTATAACACTATTTCTACTATTATAAGGATTCTAGAAACCAAAAAATTTGTATCCCACCGCAAAGAAGGAAAAGGATATATATATTTTCCTTTGGTAAAAAAAGAAGAATACAGCAACCAGTCACTTAACAAACTAGTCAATAATTATTTTAATGGATCTTTTAGAAACATGGTATCCTTTTTTGTTAAAAAAAATGATATGGATATTAAAGATCTGGAAAATATTTTAAAAGAATTAGATAAAGAAAATTAGTTTTTATGATGCAGTATATACTTCATATTATCATTTTTCAAATGTTATTTTTAGCAGCTTATGACTTGCTGCATAAAAAAGATACTTTCTTTTCTTTAAACAGGCTATACTTGCTTTTTACCTCTGCCTTTTCTTTTTTTTTACCTTTTATAAAAATAGAAAGTATTCGAAAAAGTATCCCAAATGAGTACATAATTAACCTGCCAACGGTATTTATAGAACAACCAATAGCATCTGAAACATTTTTAGAGAGTTTATTTTTATTATATCCATCTACCCAAAATAAGGATATCCATTGGGGAGCAGTATTGTATAGCCTTGGAGCCATAACTATGCTTATTCTATTTATAAGAAAAATCATCGCTATTAAAACTCTTAAAAAAGACGCTATCTATACTTATAATTATAATTACAAAACATACATTTTATCTAACAGTAAAGATGCCTTCTCTTTTTTGAACACCATGTACCTTGGAGATCAATTAACCGATCTGGAAAAAGAACAAGTTATTATGCACGAAATTGTTCATCTGCGCGAAAAACACTCTTATGACCTTTTATGGTTTGAGTTTCTTAAAATATTTTTTTGGTTTAATCCCTTAATCTATGTGTATCAATCCAGAATACAGATAGTACACGAATTTATCGCAGACGCAAAAAGCATTAAAATAATAGGCAAAAAAAAATATTACGAGCAGTTGTTAAATACCGTTTTTGGCACTGAAAAAATAAAATTCATCAATCAATTTTTCAATTATTCATTAATCAAAAAACGAATACTTATGTTACAAAAAGACAAATCCAAAGGTATTTCAAAATTAAAATACCTGCTAATCTTGCCTTTACTTATTGGTATATTAACATATACTTCTTGTAATGAAACATCAAAATCAGAAATCATATCTGAAATTAATAATTTCGAAAACAAAAAAGTAAAAAACAATTTATCAACAGTAAGTAGTGAGGAACCAGAATGTCCTAATAAAAATTCTGAATACGATAAAAATCTGGAGAATTTCATACAAATTACATCAGACAAAAATTTTGAAGCAATCATAAATTTAGTATCTGTAAAAACCTCAAAAACTGTTCGAACAATACATTTAACCCCTAATAAAGTATATAAAATCAAAAATATTCCCGAGGACAAATATAATTTACACATAACCTATGGAGAAAATTACGCCGAAAAAACAGTAAATGGTGTATGTACAGCTTACTTTAAAAATGAAAACATATCTGAGGTTAGTGAACATATTCTGGACATGCATACCGTAACCACAAAAAAAGGGGTAAATGTACCTTCATACAGACTATCTATTGATAAAGATCTTTCTAAAAACAAAGATCTTAGTCTTATTGAAATTCCTTTTACAAAAATAGATAAAGTTCCAACCACTATTAATTGTAAAGACATAACAGATAATTCACAACGAAAAGAGTGTGTCTCTAATGAGATCAAAAAATTTATAAATACCAATTTTAATGTAAAAGCAACTAAGGACTTTGCTCAAAAAGGAATCAATAAAATCGATGTTAGTTTTAAGATTGACAATACCGGTAAAATTATAGAGGCAGAGGCAAAAGGATCTGCACCAGAATTAGAACAAGAAGCAAAAAGAGTAGTGCTATCTATGCCGCAAATGATTCCGGGAGAACATCAGGGTAAACGAGTAGCTGTTAAATACTTTTTACCAATAGCATTTATGATAGAATAACAAAATACTCGTTCATACCCATAAAAACAAAAACTTTATAATCCGGGTTAAAACATAAAAGAGTTCGATACATCCTGTATCGAACTCTTTTTTTTGCAGTTTCTATCACTTATCAATAAGTGATAGAAACCTTTCAAAAAAACTTAGCTAAAAAGATAAAAATGATGAAAAAGAAGGGAATGAAGGGAACGAAAATCCTTTAAAAAAGTCTCTAAAACTTGGAAGTTTCAATGGTTTTATTGCAATAGGTGCGCTTTCTTTTGCCTCACAGGTAACATTTTTATACAGTTTTCCATTTACATAAATCTGTGTTGTAGTTACCCCATTAGATGTTGATGAAGAAACAGAAACAGCAGACGAACTAGAACTGGTTGTAGCTGTTGAATTACCAGAAACAACTATTTTTGATGTGGATTGTACACAATTTGGTACCGTGTACTCACCACATGGAGTAGTTACCGTGCACTGTGCGTTTAATGAGGTTAAAGATACTCCTGCAAATACTACCGATGCAATTAAAATTTTTGAAAAACTTTTCATTTGTGTGTTTTTGTTTTATTTGTTAAACATTTATATCACATACAACAGGCTCGAAACAAATTGCCCTAAACAGATTATGTTAAAAAAACACTAAAACCAATATATCCTGAAAACCTCAAAAAAATAAAATGAAAAGCACTTTTAATATTCGACCCCGGATTTAAAGATCTTTTATTATCTGCGAATACAACGAATACTTCGTTCTCTTAAAAATTTTATGTAGTTTGGCTATCCAAAAAAGTTATACGGATAATGAATGTAAAAAATTGGTACATAGGCTTCTTGGTTTTTACGTTATTCTCATGCGATAATTTTGTACTCAAAAAAGAGAACAAAAAAGACATTATAAAAGAAAGTCTGGAAAAACTTAATTGGAACGAAGTAGAGCAACCCCCCTTATTTGATCTGTGTAAAGAAAAGTCTACCGAAGAGCTGGAATCTTGCTTTCAACAAACCATTACCCAACACATATACACATATCTTACAGAACACCCTGTTACCGTAAAAGAAACCATTAAAGATACTATTTGGATACCATTGCTTATTACTAAAGACGGTAAAATCACCCTCGAAGACTTCAGTTTACCATCTAAAATTCTAGAACAAATCCCTGATTTAAAAGATACACTAAAAAAAAGCATTACCTCTTTGCCAAATGTTAAACCAGCACATACCCGAAGCACTCCTGTTACCACATTATACAAACTTCCTTTGGTTATACATGCCGAATAGATCATTACTTATTCTTAATTACGTAGTTTTGTAAAAATCCTATATCTCATTGGAAAACGAAAAAATTATATTAGGGATCGACCCGGGAACAACCATTATGGGATTTGGACTTATCAAAGTCCAGAAGAAAAAAATGTATTTCTTACAATTAAACGAGCTACAATTAAGTAAATATGACGATCATTACTTAAAATTAAAACTCATTTTTGAGCGAACCATAGAGCTTATAGACACCTATCACCCGGATGAAATAGCTATAGAAGCTCCTTTTTTTGGTAAAAACGTGCAATCTATGCTAAAACTAGGTCGGGCACAAGGAGTAGCAATGGCGGCAGGGCTTAGTCGGGAAATACCTATAACCGAGTATTCCCCAAAAAAAATAAAAATGGCAATCACCGGTAATGGTAATGCCAGTAAAGAGCAGGTTGCAAAAATGTTACAAAGCCTTTTACAACTCAAAACGTTACCAAAAAATCTGGATTCTACCGATGGGCTTGCAGCTGCCGTATGTCATTTTTATAATATGGGTCGTGCAGATATTGTAGGCAAAAGTTATACCGGTTGGGCTGCCTTTGTACAACAAAATGAAAAACGAGTGAAAAAATAACTATAACTCCAAAACCTTAACAACATCAGCGGTATCTATATACATATTCCTTTTTGTAAGCAAGCTTGTCACTATTGCGATTTTCATTTTTCTACCTCTATGCAGAAAAAAGAACAAATGGTAGCTGCAATTTGTAACGAAATCATACTTCGCCAACCAGAGATCCATACAGGCGAGCCCATACAAACCATATACTTTGGTGGCGGCACACCATCTGTATTATCTATACAAGAGCTACAACATATTATCGATATTATTTATACACATTATACGGTTGCAAAAGAGGCAGAAATTACTATCGAAGCCAACCCCGATGATCTTACCAAACAAAAAACAGAACAACTAGCCAAAAGCAACATCAACCGGTTAAGTATAGGCATACAATCTTTTTTTGAAGAAGATCTTAAAATAATGAACCGCGCTCATAATGCCGAAGAAGCAAAAGAAAGCCTGGCATTGGCAACACAATATTTTGATAACATATCCATAGATTTAATTTACGGGATCCCCAATATGTCTATCGATGCATGGAAACAAAACATACAAACCGCTTTGGATTTTGGAGTACCCCATATCTCCTGTTACGCACTTACCGTTGAGCCAAACACCGCATTGCCAAAACTAATTGAAAAAGGAAAAATCGCCCCCGTAAACGATGATCTGGCTCAAAAACATTTCGAAATCCTGATAGAGATGTTAGAAAACAATGGTTTTGAGCATTACGAACTCTCTAATTTTGGAAAACCCGGATTTTATAGTAAAAACAATACCG
This sequence comes from Aquimarina sp., assembly GCF_977115655.1. NCBI lineage: Bacteria > Pseudomonadati > Bacteroidota > Flavobacteriia > Flavobacteriales > Flavobacteriaceae > Aquimarina > Aquimarina sp. Next base: position 19,886 of record NZ_CDSBKO010000015.1, on the reverse strand, counting down.
CATACTGGCAAGGAAAAAGCTATCTGGGCATCGGGCCATCTGCACATTCCTATAACGGATCCCAAAGAAGTTGGAATATAAACAATAACACAAAATATATAAAAGCACTACAACAAAACAAATTGCCCAGTGAAACAGAAACCTTAACCATTACCGATAGATATAATGAATATATTATGACCGGACTGCGAACTCAGTGGGGAGTATCTTTACAAAAAGTAGAAAAAGAGTTTGGTAAAAAACATACAGATTACCTCCTGCAGCAAGCCAAAAAACACATAGAGCAACACCTGTTATATATAGATAACAACACCCTGTTGGTAACCAAAAAAGGAAAGTTTTTAAGCGATGGTATAGCAAGTGATCTTTTCTTACTAAATTTAGGGTGATTTATAAATAATTAGGGCGTTCGAGCGGGCTATCCGTTATATCTTTCTTGTTTTTTACAAAAACAAAAAAGGATATCACTTCTATCCCTAACGCAAAACACTATGATTACAACCATAACACACAACCATACATCCTATACCGTAGATCTTTCTAAACCATTAGATATATCTATCCTTTTAAGAGCATCCAAAAACAATGTAAACGCATGGTATATCGGCGCACCCAATATCGAACCCGTTACCGATGGCAAATGGGTAGGAAAAGTATCCAAAGGAGCTTCTACCAATTTTAACAACATATACTTTAATCCCCATGGGCATGGCACTCATACAGAATGTGTCGGACACATTACCCCAGAGTTTTATAGTATTAATAACGCACTAACACAGTTTTTTTTTATTGCCGAAGTCATTTCAGTAACCCCGCAAAAACAAGGAGAAGACACCATCATCACCAAACAACATATTGCAACGGCAGTAACCTCTGCCTCGCCTGAAGCATTGATAATAAGAACACTACCCAATACCGAAGAAAAAAACAATACCCAATACTCCCATACCAATTGGCCATATCTTACAGAAGAAGCCGCTGTTTACATCAGGACATTAGGGGTCAAACACCTGCTTATCGACCTGCCATCGGTAGACAAAGAAAAAGATGAAGGGAAACTAGTAGCACATAAAGCCTTCTGGAACTACCCGCAAGCAACCCGCCATCAAGCAACCATCACAGAAATGATTTATGTAAAAAACACCATCACAGATGGCATGTACCTGCTTAATTTACAAATTGCTTCGTTTGAAAATGATGCTTCGCCCAGCAAACCAATCTTATATAAAATACTATAAAAATGAAAACAACACTACAATTAGAAGAAATTGCAATGTTGGTATTAGGAATATATCTATACAGCGCATTACCCTATCCTTGGTGGTTATTTTTAGCTCTGTTTCTCGCCCCCGACATTGGCATGCTAGGGTATCTGGTTAATTCTAAAGCAGGAGCATTACTCTATAACATATTTCATCATAAAGGACTTGCAATTGCTATATATGGTATCGGGGGTTTTTATACGAATACAATGCTGCAACTAGCAGGAATCCTGCTTTTTTCGCACGCTTCGTTCGATAGAATTTTTGGATATGGTTTAAAATACGAAAAAGGTTTTAAATTTACACACTTAGGACATCTAGGAAAAAAGAATTAGAATGGAGTTATTATTTATTGGTCTTATCGCAGGTTGTATCCTTGCCTACTTTATTTTTGCAAAATTTAATGCCGCAAAAAACAAATCCTCTGTAAAAATACAATCCGTTGTTCTTATGGAAAAAATAAAAAGGGTTTGTAAACTGGTTACTGTCGAAGGGGATTTTGCAGAAATCTACCACTACGAAAGTGTAAAAGACAAATTTTTTAAACTACTAACCGGAAGAAAAAAAGCACTTATCCTAATCGATGCTAAAGCACATGTAGGCTTTGACCTTTCTAAAATAAATATAGAAAGTGATATAAAAAACAAAAAGATTATCATTAGTCAATTTCCACAACCAACGCTTCTTACCATAGAAACCGATTTTAAATTTTATGATAAAAAAGAAGGTTGGTTAAACCCTTTTACCTCTGGCGACCTTACAGAAATCAATATAGAAGCTAAACAATTTATCAAAGATAAAGTTCCGCAAAGCGGATTAATGGAATCTGCAAAAAAAGAAGCCCTGGACGCTATCTCCCTTATGGAAACGCTTGCAGAATCTATAGGATGGCAATTAGACTATTCTGCTTTATATTTGAACAACAATAATACCGATATTAAAAAGTTAGAATAAAGAACAATGAGTATAGTTATTTCTACCGATAAAGAAAAATTAGATATCGACTTTATCCATGAATTTTTAACCCGCTCATATTGGGCAACAGGAAGAACTAAAGAACAAATAAAAACCACTATCGAACATTCGGTGTGTTTCGGGATATATCTGGACAGCAAACAAATTGGCTTTGCAAGAGTATTAACAGATTATGCCGTATTTGGATATTTGATGGATGTATTTATTATAGAAGAACAACGAGGAAACGGATATGCTAAACGGTTAATGAAAGCCATTATGGAGCATCCGGATTTACAAAATATTAGCAGATGGATGCTGGCAACCAGTGACGCTCACAAACTATACGCTCAATTTGGTTTTACAGCCCTCCCCGACCCTGGCAAGATTATGGTAAAACTTATAACTAATTAAAAAATGGATATAGAAACGTTTAGAGAATATTGCTTGTCCAAAAAAGGAGTTACAGAAGGATTTCCTTTTGATAAAAGCACGCTTGTTTTTAAAGTAATGGGTAAAATGTTTGCTTTAACAGGGCTAGAAAAAACCCCTTTTAGTGTAAATTTAAAATGTGATCCGGATCGCGCTCTGGAACTTAGAGAATCTCATCCCGAAGTTGCTCCCGGATACCACATGAATAAAAAACATTGGAATACTGTTAACTTTTCCGGAAGTTTATCGACTAATCTTAAACAGGAATTGATAGACCACTCTTACGACTTAATTGTAAATGGTCTAACTAAAAAATTAAAACAAGAATTAGATAACCTTTAAAATTAAAAAAACAGAAATAACATAACCTTTTTTAAGGCAAATTTGCAGACAAAAACCTTCTGTAAGCAGACAATCGTTTTATCTACATAAAAATCTCTGTTTTTTCGACGACATATATGAACAATCCACAAGAGTTTTATAAAAGCCAAATTTTAATACATAGCCAATCTTTAAAAAAAGTAAAAAAACAACTTGCAATTTCTAGTAGTATACGACTATCTGTTTTTCTTGCCATAATCGCAGGGGTATATTATGGATATCCTAATACTCAGATTATTATTGGCAGTATTGTTATTGGAGCTATAGGTTTTATTTATTTGGTCACCCGGCATTCTAACCTTACCTATATCAAAAACAAGCTAGAAAAGCTTTTAAACATCAATCAATTAGAACTGGATGTTTTTAAAGGCGATATAAGCAAATTATCCTCTGGCAGTGAGTATACCGATCCAACCCATTTTTATAGCCACGATATCGATCTGTTTGGGGAGCATTCTTTTTTTCAATACACCAACCGTACAACTACCTTGGCAGGAAAAAATAAACTGGCAAAAATACTAACCGCAAATACTATCGATACTATCGAGAAAAAGCAAGAGGCTATAAAAAACATGTCGATACTACCAAAGTGGCGACAAGAGTTTAGTGCCATTGCTTCTTTGGCAGAAGTAAGCACTTCTGTTTCAGTAATTCAAAAATGGCTGCAAAACTACACTATGGTGATACCAAAAATCATGCGCATATTACCTGCTATAGTCTCTGCTATCTCAGTACTACTATTAGTATTGCTATTTGTCGAAATTATTACCTTTAATATGTTCGTAATCTGGTTTTTTGTTGGACTTGGTGTTACAGGAACACAACTTAAAAAAATCAACACCTTATACAGCAACTCTAATCAGGCAAAAGATACTTTTGAGCAATATTACAAGCTCGTAGACAAAATAGAGAACACCAAATTTGAAGCTGCTCTATTACAAGAAAAACAACAATTGGTTATTGACCAAAAACAAAAAGCTTCCTTAATCCTAAAACAATTTGCAGACATCCTTAATGCTTTTGATCAACGCAACAATATGCTGTTTGGAGTTCTTGCCAACGGATTGTTCCTTTGGGATCTATTGCAAAGCTACCGCATAGAAAAATGGATTACCAAAAATCACGATAAAGTAGCACAGTGGTTCGAGGTAATTGCTTTTTTTGATGCCTATAACTCTTTGGGCAATTTTGCTTTTAATAATCCCAAGTATATATATCCAACCATAACCAAAAACACGACCATACTTAATGCAAAACAATTAGGGCACCCTATGCTTAATCCTGCCAAAAGAGTAGATAATGATATGGTTATCGACAAAGAACAATTTTTAATCATTACAGGAGCTAATATGGCAGGTAAAAGTACTTTTTTACGCACCGTAGCCCTGCAAATTGTACTATCTAATATAGGATTACCAATCTGCGCAACCAGATGTGAGTATCGACCTGTTAAATTAATAAGCAGTATGCGAACGTCAGATTCATTAAGTGATGATGCCTCGTATTTCTTTTCAGAATTAACACAACTTAAAAAGATTGTGACCGCTCTGGAAACCGATGAATATTTTATCATTCTGGACGAGATCCTAAAAGGCACCAACAGTAAAGATAAAGCAGAAGGATCCCGCAAGTTTGTAGAAAAAATGGTTAAAGCCAAGGCAACAGGTATTATTGCAACACACGACTTAAGCCTTTGCGAAATAGCGACAGAACTACCACAAGTAAAAAACCGCTTTTTTGATGCACAAATCATAAACGACGAACTATATTTTGACTATAAATTTAAGGATGGAGTTTGCCAGAACATGAATGCCTCGTTTTTATTAAAAAAGATGGGGATTGTGTAACACATACTATCTTGCATACTACAAAATATTTTGTGAGAGAAGATGAAACTACTTGATACTTTTGACCTCCTCGCATCTTTACCCATCACTTTTAGTCTGGGATAACTATATCTTATACGGGGAGTATAAAGTTATACTTAGGAAGCATAACATCTGTAAAGAAACTAAAAAAGGCACTCTCAATTTTTGATGATTTTATAGCTTTCCAGATGCAATACTATTGATTATCATAAAGGGTAAAAACATCTATTATTTTTAAAAAAGAATGTCATTTTCTTGTGTTATTAATTTTAAAATAAAGAATAGCTGTAAATTTGACTACTCATATAATTGATCAGAAATACGAAAAAAACAAAATGAGAAATGAGATAAAAACAAAATACATATTTAATTATGTATTTGTAATAGGCTTAGTTATTCTAATTATCAATGACCATGTTTTAAAATCAATTTTTGGAAACTGGATAACTGGAAAAATATCAGATTTTGCAGGTATATTAATACTTCCTATGTTTTTAAAGTTCATTTTTCCTTTCAACACAAAAAAAGCAATTATGATTTCAGTATCATTTTTTATTTTTTGGAAATCTGCCTTTTCACAGCCTTTCATAAATTATTTTAATGAAATAGGAATATTTAAAATCAATAGAGTAATTGATTATACAGATTTCATAGCTTTTTTAGTTATCCCTTTAACAAAGTATGTACTGGATAATGTTAAAAAATTTGAGATTATACTAAACAGTCATATAATGAAAAAGCTGGCTACATACTCCTTATTAACAATATCTTCAATATCTTTTATAGCTACTTCTAAGGAGGATGATGATTATGATGAAAGAAATCAATTTCCTAATAATTGTTGCATTTCAGATCCTGTAAATACAAAACTAGGAATAGGAAGAGTATACATTCCAACAGCATTTACTCCGGATAATGATGGTATTAATGATTTTTTTCAGATATCTACGGATTCTAATATTTTAAAGATTAATAAATTTTTAGTGTTTGATAAATACACAGGAGAAACTTTATTTTTAAAGAATGATATTAGTAATATAATCCCTGAAAATGGGTTTGATGGAAAAGTGTCTGACAGAATAGTTGCAAAATCTTTTAACTATGAAATAACAGTAACCTCAAAAGATAATATTTCAGAAGTATTTAAAGGATCTGTATGCTCTTTACCATGTGATAGTTCCAATCCAACTATAAATATGTATAATTTTCAGGATTGTACTTTCTCTACACAATTTGATAGTACTAATGGCTATAATAGTGATACGGATTCAGAAGAAAATCCAGCTTGTTATAAACTGTAATACTATTGTCTCATTATAGACTTTCTATTTATGCATCCAATTGTAAATCTAATTGATCAAATAAGCAGGCAAAATTTGTGGAGTAGTGAATTAAAGTTACATCGAAACGAATACCTAACGTTAAAAGGAAACATAGATACCAATCTCTATTTGGTTACAGAAGGCAGCTTACGGATTTATATTGTAGATAAGTCCGAAGAACAGATCATTCGGTTTGGATATAAGGATAATCTTATCGCCGCTCTGGATTCTTTTATACAAGAAAGCCCAACAGATTTGTACATACAAGCCCTAAAAAAAACGACGCTAAAAGTAATTGACAAAACTGAGTATATGAAACTCATAAACTCTTCGCCAGAAAATATACAACTATGGAACAAAATTTTAGAAAATTTTGTTATACAGCAAATGGAAAGAGAACGGGATCTCTTAACCAATTCGCCCATAGAGAGATATTATCGGGTTTTACAACGCAGCCCTCAACTCTTTCAGGAAATACCAAATAAATATATCGCATCCTATTTAAGAATGACTCCGGAAACACTTTCAAGAATCAAAAAATCTTAATTTCAATCAATGTTTTAATGTGCTAAAATGTAGAGATTTGTAAAAAAAACAATGAAAATAGCATCCAAAGATTTACTTCAGAATTTAATAGAAAGAACGAAACAAAACATAATGGAGGCAGAAAAATTTAATCTGCTACCCATAGCTACACTAAACAAAAGAAATAGCCCAGAGAGTTGGAGTATTTTAGAGTGTCTTGAGCATTTAAATTTATATGGAGATTTTTATCTTCTGGAAATAGAAAAAAGAATGGAAACTTCTACTACTGAAAGTGCTACCATATTTACTTCTGGTTTTTTGGGGAACTACTTCGCAAAAAGCATGCTTCCAAAAGAAAAATTAAATACAATGAAAACTTTTAAAGACAAAAACCCTATTCACAGTGTTTTAAATAAAACCCATATCGATCGGTTTATTCAACAACAGCAAAAAACTTTAGAGTTGTTAAACATCGCAAAAGATAAAAATCTAAATACAATTAAAACTTCCATAAGCATTTCTAAATGGATAAAATTAAAGTTAGGCGACACCTTTAGGGTTATTATTTATCATAATGAAAGACATATAGTACAGGCAAATAAAATACTGCATTATCATTAATCTACAATTTCTTAAATGAAATTAACTGCTAAAAATCATTTCCTTTTACTTCAGATAAATAAGAAAATCTGTGGATGGGGATATTATTTATGACCAAACAAGATATCAAAAACTATCATTGGTCATTTTATATATGTACAAACATCTATTGATTAAGATATCAATAGATGTTTGAAAAAATTAATTTGCCTCTATATTAGCAGCCAAAAAATGGTTTTAAGAAGTCTGGCAATGTATCACAGAAATCATAATCTCCTCCAGGTCCTGATGAGCAGCTAGAACTAACGCTACTTCCTTCACAACTAAAAGAATCAATTACATTTCCTGTTCCATCCTTAACAGTAATAGTTTTTCCGTCATTATTAACACTAATACTGTCTACTTGATATGTTCTTGTATCACAATCAGTAGTTAATGTGCAATCGGCTTGTGCTATTGTTGTAAAAGCTACAGCCATAACGAATGTTAAAAGTTTGGTTTTCATATTGTTTTTTTTAGATTAATAATGGTGCTAAAGTATAGAAACAACAAAAAAACAATCATGTCGTTTGTACAAAAGGCATATAGAATCGTACATTAAGCATATCAGATTGTATGAGAAAGATGTTTATTTTCAAAAAAAGCTTATTTAAAAGAAAAATCAACATCAAAAAGGCAAACCCCGGGATTAAATCCCTATAAAGGATTAAAATATACCAAGCTTTGCAACTAAAAAATAATTAATACACCAGATTATTGAAAACCAATAATTTCCAGATCTTCCCGAAGAGTTAAATCCTTTATAAAAAGTTAAATTACAGAAAACATAAACGTATTGTTATGGTAAGTAAAAGTAATTTCTTATTTTTTCTTTTGAATATTTATTTAAAGTAACATCTGTCAAAATTTTACATAGTAATCACAAACCCTTAAAATATTTAATCTATTTTCAAGAAAAAAATTGTTGCTGTTTATATAAAACCCATTTTAAAAAATCATAAATATTAAAAGTATAACCTAACTTCCGTATAATATATGTAAAATTCAATTTTATAAGACTTTCAAATTATATACTCAAAAAACCTAATCCTTATTATTTTGCACACAAGATTAATCTCCCCCATCCTTAATCGTGGTATACGAATAAGCTTTTTGCTCTTTGTGTTTGGGATACTACAAACCCATGCACAAAAAGAGATCAATAATACTTCTTTTAAAATTCCTTTCTCTGCTGTTGATTCTGTTCAGCTTTTACAAAACCAAGCATCGATTTTTGAAGAGAACAAGGACTTTTTAAAAACGGCAAGCACTTTAGAAAAGGCACTCGAATTATCTAAAAATTATAATGATTTTCAATCCATTAAAAAAATAATATATCGAATGGAATTTATTTACAGAGCCCGCTTAAAAGAATATGATAAAGCCGAAAAAATAAACCGTTATTTAATGGGGCTATGTAAACAAAAAAAAGATACCAGTTGTTACATCAGGCTAAAATTAATTTCCGCAGATTTAGAAAAAAGAAAGTATCACTACTTAAAAGCCTTTCTAATTTATGAGGACATGCATTTGTTTTCAAAAACAATAAAAGATACGCTTAGTATAATTGATATCCATATATCAAAATCAATTTTCCTTCATTCTATAGGAGAATTTGATTCTGCAAAAAAAAAGCTTCTAGAAGCACTAAAGATGACAAAGCCTGTAGACTCTTTATCTCGAAAATCCATATATATTAACTTAAGTAATTATTTTTCATCAGACTCTTCTTTATATTATTTACAGAAAGCAAAATCATATTCTCAAGACAAAATCAAGGCTGATGATTTTTCCTTGCACAACAATATTGCATGGTATTATGTAGAAAAAAATATGCCTGTAAAAGCTTTAGAGATAATGCAAAAAAATATAGACTTTGATAAAATAGAGCTTTATCGAAATGATTATGGTGCCATCCTTCATACTATGGGGACCATTTATTTTCAATTATCAGATTATTCTAAATCCGCAAAATATTATGAAAATGCATTAATAGAGTTTCAAAAAGAAGCTGCCCCAGAGGATATTTTATTGACTTTAAATGATTTACACACGGTGTATAAAAAAACTGGGGAAAAAGAAAAACTAATTGGTTTATTAGATAGTTACAAACATTTTTATCCAATATTACACAATGAAAAACTCAAAAAAAAATTAGCTGTTTTAGAAATCAATAAACAATTAAAAAAAAAGGAAAAAAAATTATCTGCATCGATACTTAAGAATCAAGAAATGGAAAACTCTGTTTTTAATTCCCAACTTTCCTTTTATATACTTAGTATCATTATGTTGATAGCAACCATCCTTATTATTCTTAGAAATCACTCTAATAAAGTGAAATTTTATAAGCTGGAGAATAAACTGGCATTTATGAGGTTACAGTCCCTAAGAGCTATCATGAACCCTCATTTTTTGTTTAACTCTTTTAGTACATTACAAAATTTTATCTTAAAAAAAGAGCACCTAAAAGCAAATGATTATATGACAGAATTATCATTACTGATCAGAAATGTTTTATATAATTCGAATAGTGTATATATCAGTTTTAAAGATGAATTAAAAATCATCCAATCGTATATCAAATTAGAACTAGAAAAATTAGACAATACTATTGAAGTAAGCTATACTATTGACTCTAAATTAACTGAAACCAATCCTATGATCCCTTCTATGATTATACAACCCTTTGTAGAAAATGCAATCATTCACGGGCTTACAAATTCTGATAAGGATAAAAAGTTAGAAATCAGCTTTAAAAAGGACAAAAACGCAGTGTACTGCGAAATAAAAGATAATGGTGTAGGAATAAACCATAAAAAAGAAAAAGCTTTTAACCAAAAACACCTTTCTATTGCAACCAAAAACACCAATGAAAGGTTAATGATTTTAAAACGACTAGGATATAAAAACGCCAAAATCAATATCACCGACCTCACACCTGCTTCAGGAAAATCAAAAGGCACAAAAATTGAGGTTACATTACCAATAATTAGCAATCTAAATCTATATGAGAAATAAATTAAGTTGTGTAATCTTTGACGATGCAAAAAAAGACAGAGAGAACATTCGTCTTTTATTAGAGAGCTATTGCCCTCAAGTAAAAATTATAGGAGAAGCTAATGATAAAAAATCGGTTATCAATATATTATCCGAACAGTCCCCTGATTTGGTATTTATGGATATCAAGATGGGAGAATTTACAGCTTTTGAAATTCTTAATGCCCTGGACAGTATCCCTTTTGAAATTGTTTTTGTATCTGCTCATGATAAATATGCTATCAAAGGATATGAATATGAAGCATTTGACTACATCCTTAAACCTATTGAAATACAAAAACTTATAAAAACGGTAATAAGAGTATCAAAAAAAGTTTACTTACAAAAAAGAAATATCAATATTATTGAAAACAATGATTTTCAAAAAAAAATAAACTCTATAAAAACAAAAATATCTGTTACCGATTCTAAAGGAATACACGTTATAGACATAGACTCTATTATATATTGTTTGAGCAATCGAAATTATACTAGTTTTATATTAAAAGATAAAAAAGAAATAGTTATTTCTAAAAACCTCAAATATTTTGAAGAAAAATTAAGCGATTATGGTTTTACAAGAATCCATAAATCATACCTAATCAATATAAACCATGTAAGTTACCTGTGTAAAGAACAAGGAGGGTCTGTAGTAATGCTTAATAATGATTCTTTACCTATTTCTAAAAACCTTAAAAAAGATTTGTACCAAAAAATAAATATTTTATAACCATATTTTACTTGCCAAAAAAATTGAATAGCAGATATCAAACACATTATCCTGCACCTTTGTTGTATAAAAAAGTAAAGCATGAAACGAACAAAACAAATAGCAAATAGATTTAGAGAAGTAATTTTAAATGGCGTATGGATTGCCAACACTAATTACAAGGATCAATTAACCAACATAACCTGGTGTCAGGCAACAACCAAAATAGAATCTTTAAACACCATTGCAGCACTTACTTTTCATATCAACTATTATATTGCCGGTATTTTGAACGTGTTTGAAGGAGGTACACTGGAAATTAGGGACAAATACAGCTTTGATATGCCGCCTGTTACCTCACAAAAAAATTGGGAAGAGTTACTAAATATTATGTGGAATAATGCTGAAAAATTTGCGGATAGTATTGAAGATATGCCCGACGAAGATTTAGATAAAGTATTTGTAGACAAAAAATATGGGACATACCAAAGAAATATCGAGGCAATGATAGAACACAGTTACTATCATTTAGGACAAATTACTTTAATTAAAAAAATGGTATTACAATCTGAAAAATAAAAGGATGGATTGAATAGTTCACCTTATAATGAAGGTTAAAATAAACAACCTCGTAGTAAGTTCGCCAGATATGCTTTCGAAACTATATTTCTTTTTTGAAGCAAGCCTTCGAGAATCAAACCTTCAATCAGAGATTAAAAACATAAAATATTAATATGACAGATTGCTATGAAAGCCTTAATAGTTACTGGGCAAGAACAAAATTAAGTACCCTGCAAATTATAAAAACACATTGTACTGCCATTACAATAACAATCCTAAAGTTTGTTTTTAAACCTGTTAGAGCTGTATTTAATAACAGTTTTGATTTATTGGCAAATACCGATGAAAATTTAGGCAATTTTGATGCTTTAGGAAATAAACGAAAAGAGGGGTTTGGAGAAAACTATCTTACAGAATTAGAAATACAACAATTTTTAAAAAGTGGTATTCATGGCCCGTTTAGAGTATTAACAACAAACGAGGCAGAAAATCTGGCTAATGAAAGTGATACTCTTTTTCAAAATCATTTTCATAAAACCACTGCTTTTGGGGACGATATTTTAAACTCTTTAAAAGCATCTGGTGATTATTCTATTAATTATCTGGGATTTTTTCAGGGATCAAAATACCGAAAGATTTGGGATGTTTTGGTTCATCCCAAAATAGCACAACCTTTACAAAGTATTTTGGGAGATGATATATTATGCTGGAGATCTCAATTTTTTGAAAAAAAACCAGGTCAAGAAGGGACATTTTGGCATCAAACAGGCACTTTTAGAGAGTCTGATGCAAAACCAAAATTAGAACCAACCACCCCTACACACCCTGCAATAGCACAATTATCTGTCTGGATTGCACTTAGAGATACCAACAAAGAAACAGGATGTTTACGAATGATCGAAGGGTCATTTAAAGATGGGCGTTTTGAAAGGATTGTTACCAATATCCAAAATGATCTCTTTGGATACTTAATGTCGCTATCCTATTCTGAAATTATCAAATCCCTAAAAACTATATGGTATACCACTGGTAATTTCAAAAAAGCACAATTGGTATTTGAAAAAATAAAAAAAGAAGTTCCTTCCCTTTTTGAGAATGTTATCGTTAGAGATCTGGAAATGAAAGCAGGAGAAGCAATCATCTTTACTTCTTTAAACACACATGCATCTTATGCAAATACATCAAAGGATTGTGTGCGTTTAGCTTTGGCAGGAAGATATACCCGATCAGACGTTCATATATTTAAGCACGAAACCATTTCAAAATTACCCACCAAAAAAGGCAACCTGCCGTACAGTATCACCAAAGAACCATCTATTCCTGTTTGTGGTAACCCAAAACACCCAAAAACCAATAATAATATAGCAAAATACCCTGCAAAATAAAACCGATCACACTTAGTTATCCCAAATTAACCATCAATTCAAAGATTAAACAAGATTAGATTCCTGTAGTTTTTTTCTGTACTTAGATGGGGTAATTCCCTTAATAGATTTAAACTTTCTGTTAAAATTAGAAAGGTTTTTAAAACCACTTTCAAAAGATACTTCGGTAATAGAAATATCTGGTCTTTTAGAAATAATCCTGCAAGCGTTCTCTATTCGTACCTCTGTCAAAAACTGAAAAAAAGTCTTGTTGGTACGCTGTTTAAAATACCTGCAAAAAGCATTGGGAGTCATACTGGCTATACCAGATACCTCCTGCAAACTCATATCGCGATAAAAATTGTTCATCACAAACTGAAAAACAGTAGCCATTCGTTTTCCTTCATTATCGGTATATTTTTTTCTGGTAATAGACGACGATATCGTCTGTATCTCTGCTTTACTAAAAAGTTTTAAAATTTGTAGAAATATCACAAAACGATCTAACCGGTATTTCTTTTTTTGAATTGCTAAAAATTGTGCCTTTAATTCTTCCTTTTTAGAAACAGCTCTAACACCATAAGATAAACTATTAAAAAAATCAGAGATATCATTAAACTCAGAAAGTTCGAAAAAACCGGAACCAAAAGATTTTTCTGTAAAAAAAACAGAAATCATATAAGAATCCGTAGTAGAGGCAACACTTTTTAAAACATGGGGAACCTTACTGCCAAAGACCAAAATATCTCCTCCTTTATAATTTGTAATAGTATCCCCAACTATCAAACTCCCCTCTCCAGAAACAATAAGAGACATTTGAATCTCTTCATGCTGATGAAGAGTATCATAAAACATCAAACCCCTATCCTCCTGAACGATAAGTGTATCTGTAGATGTTTTAGGTATTTTAAAAGGCAAAACTTTCATCAATACACATTTTGTTTAACTGTTTATTTATATATCAAATTTGTATGCCTGACTTATATAAGTAAAATACACCCTTAGCTATTTTACTGCATCGAAAATAACCAATATTATTCATTTTATAATCAGAAGATACTAATGTAGGGTAATATTGTATCAGTATTGGATAATTTTGCAATATCCCTTTCATGGGTTTACTAATATCTTTGGCAAAAAAAAATCATTATGACAATAGATTGGAAAGGTGTAATGCCCGCAGTGACCACAAAGTTCACAAAAGAAGATACTTTAGACTTAAAAATGTTCGAAGTTAACATCGATGCACAATTAGAAGCAGGTGTTCATGGCATTATACTTGGAGGAACCCTGGGAGAAGCCAGTACATTAAGTGATGACGAAAAAAGGATTTTGGTAAGAACCACGGTAGACATCGTTAAAAACAAAGTTCCGGTTATTATCAATATTGCCGAACAAACCACAAAAGGAGCTATAGAAGCCGCTCAAAAAGCAAAAGAAGATGGTGCAAGCGGTTTAATGATGCTCCCTCCTATGCGATATAACGCAGGAGATTATGAAACTTTGGTATATTTTAAAGAAGTTGCCCAAAGTACAGACCTGCCAATAATGGTATATAACAACCCTGTAGATTATAAAATTGAAGTTACCCTGGATATGTTTGAAGAGTTGCTAAAACTGGACAATATACAGGCTGTAAAAGAATCTACCAGAGATATTTCTAACGTTACCCGAATTAAAAACAGATTTGGGGATCGGTTAAAAATTCTTAGCGGTGTAGATACATTAGCACTTGAAAGCTTAATAATGGGTGCAGATGGATGGGTTGCAGGGCTGGTAGATGCTTTTCCGGCAGAAACCGTGGCAATCTATGAACTTCAAAAAGCAGGAAGAATTAAAGAAGCTATAGCTATTTATCGTTGGTTTTTACCACTACTAGAGTTAGACATAAATGCCAAATTAGTACAAAATATAAAACTGGCAGAAGTAGCTACTGGTATAGGTACAGAAAATGTTCGCGCCCCAAGATTACCTCTTGTTGGCGAAGAACGTAAAAGAGTTTTGGATATTATTAAAAAAGGCTTGGAAACAAGACCTGTTTTGCCCGATTACAAAGAACTTAATGTGGTAACAAATTAAATGTTAAACACAATACATAATGTTATACATTATGTATTTTTACAAGTACTCATTTTATAATCAATAACCTCGTAGCATGCTAACCGGATATGTTTTCAAAAGCATATTTCGTTTTTGAAGCAAGCTCTGGAGAATTAAAACCCTCGATGAGGAATTAAATCATTTAAAAACCATGATAACAGGCAAAAACTATATAGGAAATAAATTATCCGCATCAGGAACTGTTTCTCATAGAACATTCAATCCGAAACTTAATACAGAGAATGACTGTGATTTTTATGAAGCAACTCTTGAAGAAGTAGATGAAGCAGTATCATTAGCCGATCAGGCTTTTAAAGAGTACCGAAATATTTCGGGAGTCAAAAGAGCAAAATTTTTAAATGCAATAGCAGACGAAATTCTGGCACTTGATGACGAATTAATCAAAATGTACTGTACAGAATCCGGATTGCCAGAAGGAAGAGCTATAGGCGAAAGGGGAAGAACAATATTTCAATTAAGATCCTTTGCAGAATTAGTTTTTGATGACGCTTGGAGAGAAAATATAATCGACACAGAAAATATAAATCGGGAACCAGCACCCAAACCAGATATTAGAAAAACCAATATCCCGTTGGGTCCTGTAGTTGTATTTGCTGCAAGTAATTTTCCTTTGGCATATTCAACCGCCGGTGGAGACACGGCAAGCGCATTAGCTTCAGGGTGCCCTGTAATTGTAAAATCACATTCTATGCATGCCGGGACAGGAGAACTGGTTGCTTCAGCCATTATTAAAGCTGCACAAAAAACAGGAATGCCTAATGGGGTATTTTCTAATATTGCAGGAAGCGGTAGAGTTGTTGGCAGTGCCCTGGTAAAACACCCAAAAGTAAAAGCTGTTGGATTTACAGGTAGTATTACAGGAGGAAGAGCCTTATTTAACCTTGCTGCAAGCAGGGAAGAACCAATTCCTGTATTTGCAGAAATGGGTAGTATCAACCCTGTTATTATTACTCCGGCAGCTATTGCTAAAAGGGCTAATGAGATAGCCGGCATATATGCAGGATCAATTACAATGGGAACAGGTCAATTTTGTACTAGCCCCGGACTTATACTTACTATAGATAGTCCTGAAACCAGAAACTTTATCAAAGATCTGGGTCAAAAAACCACCGCCATTGACCCCCAATGTATGCTGCACCCAAATATCAAAAAAGATTTTATAAAGAACAGAGCTTCTGTATCAGAACAATCCGGAGTAGAAGTAGTTGCTGCTATACAAGAAAAAGTAGAACCTAATTATGCTCCAACTCAGATTTCGGCAGTTTCTGGAGCTGATTTTTTAACAAACCCAAAAATGCACCAAGAAGTTTTTGGTCCATTTTCGCTAGTGGTAAAAAGTAAAGACGAAGCAGAGCTTGTAGAAATAATCAATAATCTGGAAGGGCAATTAACAGGAACCATTCTGGCTGAAAAATCTGATTATTCCAAATTAGACAATATCATAAATGCCCTTCAAAACAGAGTTGGGCGTATTATCTTTAATGGTGTTCCTACAGGGGTAGAAGTATGCTCTGCTATGTTACACGGGGGACCATATCCTGCCTCTACAGACAGCAGGTTTACCGCAGTTGGTATTCATGCAATCAAACGATGGGTGCGCCCCTTTAGTTATCAAAGCTGGCCTAATGACTTATTGCCAGACCAACTTAAAAATGAAAATCCATTAGGGATTTTGAGAGTAATAGACGGTAAACATACCGATAAAAAAATATAATTTTCTATCTTAATCCTCAAAAATATACCAGTTCTTATTCTTTTATAGTCAAATGATATAAGAACTGGTATTTATAATATGTATGTGATATGAAAATTTTAAAAATTTCAGGGATACTATTTTTGTTTATTAATAGTAGTTGTAACAATCCCAAACAAGAAATAAAGAACATCCCTGAAGAAGCCAAATTACATACTATCATAACTGAAATTGAAGAAAGAGAAGGCTATGATAAAAAAATATACCCTCTTGGACTTTTTACCAAAGCATATTTTAAAAAAGAAGCAGAGTTTGCACAAGAAAAAATAACAGAACTTAAAAATATTGATACCACCCTGCTTAAAGAAACAGATAAAATATCTCTGGAGTTATTAAAATTCACTTTACAACAAAGCAGCGATTTTTATACTTTCGAAAGCTATTTAAATCCCCTGCTATCCGATTCTGGATTTCATAACAATCTTAATTACATTGTTAAACCGCTTACTAATTACACACAGGTCAAAGAGTACCTGAACACTCTTGATGCAATACCAGAATTTGCAGAGCAACATTATAAAAATTTGCGAGAAGGTCTTGAAAAAGGAGTTTCGCAACCCAGAGTTATTTTTAATGGATATGAATCTACTTATAACGATCATATTGTTGAAAATGCAGAAGAAAGTTATTTCTATTCTCCCTTTAAAAATCTACCACAATCCTTAAATCAAAATCAAAAAGATTCTATACTACATGCAGCAAAGGAAGTTATTAAAAACAAAGTTATTCCTGAGTTTAAAACCATAAAAACATTTTTTGAAACAGAATATCTCCCTAAGACCAGAACTACTCTGGGAATATCCAAAACCCCTAATGGTAAAGCATACTATCAAAACAGAATAGACTTTTATACTACAAGTACAAAATATACCGCAGAAGATATTCATAACATAGGTTTAAAAGAAGTTGCCCGAATAAAGGCACAAATGGAACAAGTCATAGAAGATCTAAATTTTGAAGGCAGTTTCTCTGACTTTTTTACATTTTTGCGTACCGATAAACAATTTTATGCAAAAACCCCCCAAGAATTACTTAGGATTGCCAGGGATATAGCAAAAAGAGCAGATGAGCAGCTCCCCCGTTTTTTTAAAACACTACCAAGAAAACCGTATGGCGTAGCCGCTGTTCCTGATGCTATTGCTCCAAAATATACCAGTGGCAGGTACATAGATACAGAAGCTAATAGTACAGAACCCGGTTATTATTGGGTAAACACGTATGATTTACCAAGCAGAATGCTATACACATTACCCGCACTAACCGTACATGAGGCCGTACCCGGGCATCACCTGCAAGGCAGTTTAAATAACGAGCTTGGGGATAGCATACCTCAATTTAGAAAAGATTTGTACTTGTCTGCTTATGGAGAAGGCTGGGGATTATATTCAGAATTTTTGGCAGAAGAAATGGGGATGTATACTACTCCTTATGAGCATTTTGGAAAATTAACCTATGAAATGTGGCGAGCCTGCAGATTAGTTGTGGATACCGGTATTCATGCCAAAAACTGGACCAGAGAACAGGTTATCGAATTTATGGCATCCAATACCGCATTATCCATACATGAAATACATACAGAAACAGACCGGTATATTTCTTGGCCCGGTCAAGCTTTATCTTATAAAATCGGAGAATTAAAAATAAGAGAGCTTCGTAAAAAAGCAGAAACAGAGCTAAAAGATAAATTTGACATCAGAGAGTTTCATGAAACAATCTTAGAACAAGGAACCGTAACACTTTCTATTTTAGAAAATAGAATTAACAGATATATTGAAAAGACAAAAAATGGCAAGAAATCTCTATAAATGTATTGATGCACATACCTGTGGAAACCCGGTACGGGTAGTTACCACAGGAAGACCCAATCTGGTTGGAAAAACAATGAGTGAAAAACGGCAGCATTTTCTTGCCGAATATGATTGGATCAGAAAAGGATTAATGTTTGAACCCCGGGGACACGATATGATGAGTGGTAGTTTTCTTTTTGAACCCCATCATCCCGATAATGATTTTGCTATATTATTTATAGAAACCTCCGGTTGTTTACCCATGTGTGGTCATGGCACTATAGGAACAATAACCATCGCTATCGAAGAAGAATTAGTCGTACCAAAAACCCCGGGTAGAATTAGAATGGAAGCCCCCGCAGGTCTGGTAGAAATAGAGTACCAACAAACTGGTAAAAAAGTGGATTGGGTAAAACTTAAAAACGTAAAATCTTATCTGGCAGCAGAAGGATTGACTATAGATTGCCCGGAACTGGGAGAGCTTACTTTTGATGTTGCTTATGGTGGTAATTTTTATGCAATCATTGATCCGCAAAAAAACTTTAGCGGGGTACACAATTATACTGCAAGTAAATTAATACAATACTCTCAGGTAGTAAGGGAACGTATTGGGCAAAAGTATCCAAATACTTTTATACACCCAGAAAACGATACCATCAAAAATGTAACGCATATACTGTGGACAGGAGATCCAATCGATCCCTCCTCTTCTGGCAGAAATGCGGTTTTTTATGGAGATAAAGCTATTGATCGCTCTCCATGCGGAACAGGAACTTCTGCCAGAATTGCGCAACTACATGCCAAAGGAAAACTAAAAAAAGGAGAGGAATTTATTCATGAAAGTTATATAGGCAGTACATTTATAGGTAGAATTGAAGAAGAAACAGAATTAGCCGGTATAAAAGCCATAATACCAAGTATACAGGGATGGGCAAAGGTGTATGGGTATAATACTATTATCATAGACGAAGATGATGACCCTTATGCACATGGTTTTCAGGTTATTTAGATATTGTTTGCAGGACATGATTTAAAGAAAAAAGGATTTAATGAAAGAAGGAAAAAAGGATTTAATGATCTAATGAAAGAAGGAAGGAAAGATTCAATAACTTAAAGAAAAAAAGGATTTAATGATCTAATGAAAGAAGGAAGGAAAGATTCAATAACTTAAA